>JAPYPO010000690.1 GCA_029937645.1 Candidatus Hydrogenedentota bacterium | reverse complement strand
ACATCGTCGACGTGCGCGATGTGGCCGAAACGCAACGCCTAATCGCCGAGAGCCCCGACAACAAAAATGGAGAACGCTACAACCTAGTCGCCACCGACGAGAGCGGCGAGATCAAGCAGACGGAATTGCAAGCCATTATGCAGAAACTCTACCCCGGCGTAGGCGTCAGCGGAGTCTATCGCGAAGGCAACTGGCGAATGGCGCCGCTCTCCGTTTTGCAGAAGCCGGTCACCCAATTAGGCCTCAAGCCCCACACTCTCGCGGAGGCGATTCGCGACAATGTGGATTCGCTATTGGCCTGGGGATTGATCACCCCCGCGAAGGGCGAGGACAACTGGCAGCGCGAAGGCAAGGATTTGGGCATCAAATCGAAATGGCGTCCGCACGAATACCCGGCGCTGGACCCCGATTTGAAGAAGGGCTAGCCTGGATATCTCACCGGCCTTCTCCGCCGTCGCAGTAGAAAGCCGCCAGTCTGCACTGCCGCCACCTTTTGCACACCCTTCTCAGAGACTTCTTCTCAGCTCTTCCAGCGCTAAGGTGTTCATTTTCCCCTAAGGCGCTCTCTCCTGAGGATGAGCATCTTAGGCTCTTTTGAGCTGTGGGTCCCGAAAACTCATCCGCCTTTGTTTTCAGGGTCGTGCTGCTTGCCTCTCGTAGTGATGGTGCAACCCGGGTACATGGGGAATGGTGTTTACGTCACACTCTTCGGTGGTCTGATTCTTCCTTCCTTCCCTTGAGTCTATCTCTAGGAATTGATGGGCGCGGAAGCGATTGTAATCGCTCGCTCCGAAAACTGAACCCATCGGGGCGGGATGCGAGCACGCATGACAGGAATTCGAGTCGAGTCTGACGTATGAGCAAGTGTGATGGATTATTTGGCCGACTTTTTCGGTTCTAACCTGTTGCTACCAAACACTCCGGCAATCGAAGTCTCGCGGAAAGTCACTTTGAATTCTGTCGGTAAGGTAATATGAAGTGCAGATTTGGGGTGGCGAATTTCGCCAAATCGTTCTTGTGGACCCGTAGAAGTGAACCGGTTCTCCCACGCGAAGGGGAGACGTCAGATAGCCCACGTCGTAGCCAAGTTCGCCAGGATGTTGAAAGTTCGGTAGAGCCAATGAAGGCATTTTCTGAGAGCTTCAAGCGTCGGTGGCCTCTCCAAAGCCGATACAGAAAGTTCAATGTTCTCGGTGCGGATGATTACTTGCGAGGCACAGGCTTGGCGACAATTCATTGCGTCAAACCGTATATGGCCAGTTTTCGTAAAATTATGGTAAGATTTATGCATTCTGGGCATGTGGGCCCGGTGGATTTCCGAGGTTTTTCTGTAATGAGTAGATCGCTTATACCTGTTGTAGCAGGCTGTTTGTTGGTGCTGGGGCTGTTTGGTGTGCCGTCGGTGGCTGCACAGGACGTTACGCTTTCTGTCGGGTCGGTGGATAGTCTGGGTGAGCCGAATGTCACGGTACCGATCCGCTTGGATGTGGTGACGAGTTCGCCTGCGGCGATCGTGCTGGACGTCAGGTATGAGAATCTCTTGCTGAGTGTGACCGGGGTGCGTGCGCTCACGCCGCTGCTGGACGCGAATAAGTCGCTGGATTATGAAGTTATCGTGCCCGGCGTGGTGCGCATTGTAATGGGCGGAGCGAATCAGGATGAAATTGCCTCGGGGTTTATCGTGGAGATCGATTTTGAACTGAACGTTGCGGGTGCGAAAGATCTCAAGTCGTTGGCCTTCGCTTCGGTTGGGCCGAAGGGTGAGGTGACTCTGGGTCTGTTGGCTGAGAATGTTTCGGCGGCGGATAAGGATGCGGCGAGTCTGGCGGTAGAGGTGGTGCACGGCGGGATCGTCACGGATGATGTGTTGTTGCCGACGGTTCCGGCGGCGGGTGTGATAGCGCTCTTTGTATTAGGTTTGCTTCTGTTGATCTCGCTTCGCTATGTGTCGGGCGCGCGGCGTGTGGCGGTGTTGGT
>JAPYPO010000689.1 GCA_029937645.1 Candidatus Hydrogenedentota bacterium | reverse complement strand
CAGTGCTGGATGCAAAGTTTTCGGAGAAGGTGCAATGGGTGATCGTCGGGTTTGAATCCGCATTGTTGAACATGCCGCCGCCCGTATGGGCGTCGTTCGTCGTGATGACGGTATTCACCAACGTCAGCGAAGACCCGTTGTCTGCATAAATGCCCCCGCCGCTTCCCGATCCGAAATTTGCTCCGTTCCCACCGATGAGCGTCCGCTCGATCGTGGCGTCCGAGTCGTTGTCCGCGAAGATGCCGCCGCCGTGAAAGGAGTCGTTGCGCAGGATTTCGCATTGTATGATTCGCGCCGGATACGAGTTGTCGAGGAAAATCCCGCCGCCCTTGCCACCGTCCGTGTCGTTGAGGACAAAGGTGGTCCCGGTAATGATCGCAGCGGATTGGAACAGGTAGGCGCCGCCCCCATCGATATCGGCTTCATTCCTCTCGAAGTGGCACCGCTCGATGGTCAACCGCTCGCCGAAGGCTTCGTAGAATTGCAGGCTGCTGGATTCGTAGAGCCCCGCGCCCTTCATTGCAAAATTCCGCGACAGGGTCGTATCAGAAATAACAGCGTTCGAAGAAAAGACCACAAAAATCCCGCCGCCATTCTTGCCTGTGTTGTCGAAAATGGAGCAATTTTCGATTCGTGATGGATCGAAATCAAAGGCTTCTGGTTCATTTAGCGCGATGCCGCCGCCGTTGTTGGTTGCTTCGTTTCCGTAGATCATACAGTTTCGGATGAGAATGCTTGCCCGGAAGACGTGCATTCCACCGCCATCGTTGGTATTCATGCCTCCGGTGACGTGAAAACCGTCGAGGGTCATGTTGCCCTTGCCCCGATTCTGGCTATCGCCCAACACGGCCACGACCGGACCGGCGGGATTTCCGCCCAGAGAAGTTGAGCCATCGATAATCGTTTCGTTCGACTCGAAGTCGCGATCATCGACGGTGACTTCGTTGCCAGAAAAGCCGCCGTAGAGGTGGACGTTGCTGACCATTTCCAGCGAACCCCTATCGTTTGATTCGCCGCCCGGTACGAAGGGCCGCGCCTCGTTGTAGATGCCTCCGGCGACCCATACGTCGCCGCCGCCATCGTCGGTCGCGGCGTTGATGGCTTCTTGGAGGGTGGTGAACGCGGTATTCCAAGATAGGCCATCGGCTGGACTCGCCGTGCTCGCTTTGTCGACGTACCACGTCCGCGCACAGGCGGGCGAGCTGGCTAGGGCTAAGGCGATAATCAGGGATAGATGTCTCATGGCAAATTCCTCATGTTGAAAACAACGATGGAGTGATTATAACGGGTTTAGCGGGGTTTGCAAACCGAGTCATTCAAGCCACCATCGACACTCGCCTAATTCCCAATCGACAAGCAGAAGATAATAGTCTCGCCGGTAAGCCTTTTCCTGAGGGGCGGGAAGGTCCCTCAATTTTTCGAGTTCGGCATCGGGCAATTCGTCTTGGACAATCGACTGTTTGAAGTCATCCACATCATCCGCGTCAAACTCGAAGGAACCGTGCCCCGTATTAATGTCGGCGTTGTGAACATCATGGATATTCGTAGCGCTCTTGGGGATAAATGGGGGGATATAGGAGTCTACGTGCAGAGCACCTGCAGCAACTGCCTCGTGATACGTCGCGAATCTCTGGTCTACCCTAAGGGAGGGACCGAAGAGTTCCGGGCAAGCAGCCAACACCAATATTGCGCCACCGACGCATACGGCTATGGCGAGCAGGCATGGAGGGATTTGCTTTTTCGTTGTTATGCTCATTGGCCCACCACGTAGCCTATCGGCTCGTGCGCATGCGGCGCAGTCCGCCGCACGAGCTGGTTATGTCGTGTCTACAGAGAAAAATAAGTGCGCCCTTCGATTTCGTTACATAGACCAATATCAGTTTTCTGCAATATAGGGCCCATGGCTGGCAGGTTCTTATCTATAGTTACCCCGGATTTCCCATTTGGAAGAGTCATCTTGAGATCCGCCGGCATCGTTTA
>JAPYPO010000688.1 GCA_029937645.1 Candidatus Hydrogenedentota bacterium | reverse complement strand
ATCGATGCCGGCGGATCTCAAGATGACTCTTCCAAATGGGAAATCCGGGCTTAGAAAAGAAATCAAAGTTGACGAAGCGCTTCCCGCACATCATAAGGCGGCCCACGCCGCTGTCTATTCTGCCACGCACGGCACTTCGAGGCAACCGCGCCAATCATCGCTCCTTCCCCTCCAGCCGCGGCCTGTGCTACGATGGTCCTGCCGTGCAGGCTTTTACGAGAGGGGTTGCGGATGTTTCGGTTTCTTGCGGTTCTTGCCCTGGCCGCCCTGTGCCCGGTCGGCGCGAGCGCCCAGGGGATTCTCGCTGATGTACTTGGGGGAAAACTCGTCAAACCCAAGGTCGGCCAGTGGGCCTGGTACAACCTGAAGGACACACAAGGCGGCCGCAAGTATCTGCTGCGCCAAGCCATCGTCGGTCAGGAAAAAGTGAAGCGGCGCACCGGGAATTGGGTAGAAATTGAGCTGATTCCGGAAATCGGCTTTCCGACCATTTACAAGTTGCTGCTGACAGGCCCGGCATCCGATTCCAAAAATATTCACCGAATTCTGCTCAAGACGGGCGAACAGCCCCTCATGGAATTGCCCGTGGAAGACGCGGCCCTCGTCGAGGAAAAGCCGGAGAAGACCAAGCGTGTCAGCATGGGGAAAGTCGATCTGGAAACACCTGCCGGAACCATCGTGGCAGAACACGTTATCGTGACCAGCGCGTCGGAGACCGTCGAGTTGTGGCTCAACGACAAGATCCGCCCCATGGGAATCGTGCGCATGCGCACCAGCACAGGAGAATTGATGCTGCGGGCCTACGGCACAGACGGAGCCGATGGAGAAAGCAAGCTCGGCCTAGACGCGGAAACCGGCCCGGACCGTGTCGAGAAGCGCGCACCCCGCGTCGAGTTCGAGGCGATCGAGGTGAAGGAGCGCGATCTCGTGGATGCTGAGGAACCTGGAGATCAGCCATGAGCAACGCACGATCCCTCACGCTGCTGTGTGCGGCGTTGAGCCTCCTTACCGCCTGTTCGACATCACCGAAACCAGACCCCGATTTAGACATCGCCCTGGCGAGCCCGGCGCTGAACCCTGCGGAGACCTTCCGGCCGGCCACGCCCAACTCAGCAATTCGTCTCAAAGAAGGCCGCTACCCTAATCTATTTTCCCCCGACTCCTATGCCGTGTGGGTAAACGAAGACGTCATTGCGCTCAAACGAGCCCAAGCCGTGGAGGCGGGCGAAGAAGTGGACGCTCAGATGGACGTGACACTTGCGCTCGTCGACGCAAACTATATTGTGTTCGAGTGCCATGTCGAGTCGGCCTTTCCCGATTCGAGCATCGCCTATGACATGGTGGGCCTGCGCAATGTGGATGTCTATTTGGAAACGCCCGGCGGATCGCGCGTCCGGCCTATACAACGTATCCTTGGCGGAACCGCCAGCGACGAACCCGTCGATGCCCTCACAAAATTCGGACGCACGAACATCCTCGTCTTCGCGAAGCGCGACATCTTGATTCGGCAACCCGCGATCATGCCCAACGCCGAAGGCGTTCGATTGGTCCTCGCAGGTTTCAACTCGGCCTTCTATTTCGAGTGGACCGCTGCGCCGGTTATCGTGCCCGAAGGCGAAAATCCCGAATCGTGGCGGTCGAGGCCATCCGAGATGTACCAGGCGGGCAAAGTCCATTTCTCAGAACTCTACCAGCGCCTTCGCGTTCTCGCTCATATGTTCGATTGATTTGGCACAGCCGACCTAGCGCCGCATAGCCGCAGCCCGATCCACCACAGGATTTCCCATGCTATCCTTCCTGCGAATTGGAATGACCATCCTCGGCTTGACGCTGATTCTCATCGGGGTCGGCGGCGTTTTCGGGCTCTCGCAGAGCGGGCGCTTCGTGAAGGGAACCGTCGAAACCGAGCTGGAGGCGATCCTGTCCACGGAAGTGGAAATTGCCGAAATGCGCGTCCTGCCCTTGCGCGGGGCCATTGAGG
>JAPYPO010000687.1 GCA_029937645.1 Candidatus Hydrogenedentota bacterium | reverse complement strand
CCAAGATTATAGTGGAAGAGATTTGTATTAATATGTCTAGGCCCTAGTTTCTTTTCTGCCTTTTCTAGCGCCCGTCGCGTGAACTGTTCCGCGCCAACAAGGTCGTCCATTTCTATCAGGAGGTCGGCCATCTCCTCTACAGTCCTGATGTAAATCGGACTAATATCCAGACTTTGTCTGAGATAGTTTTCGGCGGATTTCATGTCCCCTTTCGCCTTGTGGAGGACAGCCAACTCGTTAAGAATGTCGATCCTGCTCTCGTCATTCAATTCCGGATTGTCTAGCCCCTCCATCAATACCGATTGTGCCTCGTCCCAGTTCTTGTTCTTTCTTAAAAGCCCCGATAGAGAAATTCGATGGGCTGCGGTATTGGCCGTGTCCAATGCGATGGCTTCCCGGTACGTCGCCTCGGCAGCCGAGAGATCCCCGTTGTCACCCTGCATTCGTGCCAACGCAGCAAGCGAATTGCCAACCTCTTGGTGATCATTTCCCAGTATCGCGCGGGCCATATCGATGGATTCGCGGATAATCGGTTCCGCATCCGAGAAGTTTTCTGTTTTTACAAGCGCTTCTCCAAGCCGTCTCAACGTGATCGCCGCATCGGGATGATTGTCGCCCAAGGTGCGCCGCTGTGCTTCCAGTGCCTGTCGGTAGTAAGACACGACCTCTACCTTAGTTTTAATACGGCGAAGCAGTAAGGGATTAGTCGGGATAAGAAGGTACTGATCGCCGGGGAGGCGTTCGAACATGGCGAGACCTTCAGCGAAGATCGAGTCTCCGCCAGCCCAGTCGCCATTCCCTAAAGTGGCTCCGGCAAGAAACCCTAACGTTTTAGCGACGTGTTCATGATCTCCCTTATGCAATCGCCGCTCCATCTCAAGTAACTCGCGGACCCTTTCGAGCGCTACATCCCACGCTCCTTTGTGTTGTCGATCCAATCCACCGTAATGGCCAGGCCAATGAGAATGCGCTACGCTTATTAGGCTCTGTGAAACCTTCTCGTGATCACCTTTATGGAGTTCCTGCCGCAACTGAAGCGCCCGTTCGCTAAGAGCGATGGCCTCATCTTTATCTCTCATGGCCCGACGGACCCACGCAAGGCCCTCCAGGTTGTCGATATACTCATCGCTATTCTCGCCATAGGCTTCTTGCGTGATATCAAGGGCCTTCTCCAGAAGCGGAAGGGCCTTCTCGTAGAACGTAAGCTCGCTGTAAACACTTCCCAGCGTAGCCATGAGACGCGCCCGTACTTCGGGCTGTTCTTTCAAGGAGTTTTCAATTTTTCTCGCGCCGACATCGAGAAGTTCGCCGGCGGTGATAGAGCGGCCGCGGGCTTCGGTCAGCACCATTATCTCTTCGGGATCGGGCATTCCAAAGTGATTCGATACTCCGAACAGGTCGAGCAGGAACTCCTCCACCGAATTCGCCGCCAGTTCTTCCTTCTCCGCCCGCTCGCGTTCTTCTTCGGCTATGGCACGCAACCGGCTTTGCTGGAATGCGAACGCGCCCGAAACCACCGCAACGATGGCCGCTGCGATGGACGTGGCGAAATACAGCCTGCGGTGCCGCTTGTTTCGCGCCGCCGTTGTAGATGCTTCGACTTCCGCTTCGCGCCGCGACCGCCTCGCCTCTAGCGTTCTCAGACGTTGGGCCAACTCGCCCGCGTTGCCTAGCCGCCGTTTGGCGTCCATGTCAATACACGCGGCGATGTCCTCGACGAGCAGATCATCCTCAATGTCCCGCTGCCAGCCCTGGCCTAACGGCCGCGAGAGGTCGCCCGCGGCGAGCTGGTAGAGCATGACGCCTAGCGCGTACACGTCGCTCTGGATACTCGGCGCTTTGCCTGCGAGAATCTCCGGCGCCATGTAAATGCGCGTGCCTGTCATGGAGCCGATTTCTGTGAACATCGTCGACGCATGGGTGGTAAAGCCCGATCCTTCGATGCCCGCATCCTTCAGGATGTCGCGGCTAACGAGCTGGCC
>JAPYPO010000686.1 GCA_029937645.1 Candidatus Hydrogenedentota bacterium | reverse complement strand
GCTTTTGTCCTTATCCCAATTTCCCGCGAAGCGGGTTCTGACTCGCAATGACAGATTGGGCATATTTCATTCTCATAAGCTAGATCCTATTGGGAATCGTCACCACTCCAGAATGTACAGTGGGGGTTTCCCGAAAATCCGCCATGAACTGCCTAGCCGGATCCGCCCTTCTTCGCTTTGAGGGCTTCCAATTCCTTATCGATATCCTCGTCGCCCTGGAGGCGGCGGAACTGTTCTTCGAGATCGGGCTTGCGACCGTAATTGACGAGATCGGCGTCAGTTTCCATCCGCTCTATTTTTTCTTCAAAGCCATCGAAACGCTGCATGACGTTGGCTGTATCCATCTTGCGGATATCGCTCTGCGCGCGGGCCTTGGTTTGGGCGCGGGTGTGCCGTTGGAGCAACATACGTTGCTTTTCGCGCGCGGCGCCGACCTTCTCTTCGAGCTGTGCGATGTCCCCTTGATACTGAGCAACAATCCCGGCGCATTGTTTGAACTCGCCGTCGAGCGTATCCGCGCGTTCGGAGTGGCGTTTCTTTTCGACGAGCGCTTCGCGGGCTAGATCTTCGCGGCCCTTCTCGATAGCCAGTTCCGCTTTTTGTTCCCAGGCGTTCGCATTGTCGGTAGCTTGTTCCAGTTCGCGCTGGATCTTTTTCTTTGCGGCCATGGCCCCGGCGCACGAAGCCTTGATCTCGACGAGCGTGTCTTCCATTTCGCGGATCATAAGCTTGACCAATTTCTCCGGATCCTCAGCCTTGTCCAACATGGAATTAATGTTGGCGCTAATGATATCGCGGACTCGGGTAAAGATTCCCATGGCTCTTCCTCCACTGTGACAGGTATTTTCAGTATGTAGCTTGCGATCAAGAAAACGTTGTAGGTTTATGAATTCGGACAAGCCCGTCCGAAATTGCTGACATTTGTATTGCAACCTATGTGCCAAACATACGAACTTGCGCAACCTGTGTAAATTCATATAGTTACGAATTTATGCCGGTTGCCTTCCGAAGAGATCTGTGGTACGATGCGACATATTGTAGCCAAACTTGCTAACAGTAGGTTTTATTGACCATGCCTGAACAGGATGAAATCCAGATAGACGAGGACCAAGGATCGCCTCACCAAGACATCTACGAAGCCATTGGTCAGTCCGATTCGTTTCTTGCCTTCCAGGAACGCCTATCCAAAGTGGCCCAGGTGAACCGACCGGTGTTGCTCATGGGCGAGCGAGGCACGGGTAAGGAGTTGGCGGCCCAGCGTCTCCACTTCCTCTCGAGGCGGTGGGAAGGCCCTTTTCTCGCGCTCAACTGTTCCGCCCTTTCCTCTACCTTGTTGGAATCCGAATTGTTCGGCCACGAAGCAGGGGCTTTTACCGGGGCCGGGTCGCGGCGGCAGGGCCGATTTGAGACGGCTTCCGGCGGCACACTGTTTCTCGATGAAATTGGCAACATACCGCTCGAAACCCAAGCCAAGATTTTGCGGGTTGTTGAGTATGGATCCTTCGAGCGCGTGGGCAGTTCGCAATCCATCAAGGTGGATGTGCGCATCGTGGGGGCGACGAACGCGAATTTGAAATCGCTGGCGGATAGCGGCCGCTTTCTGACGGACCTTCTCGACCGCCTCTCCTTCGAGGTGCTCGTGTTGCCGCCTCTGCGGGATCGGCTCGAAGACATCGCCATTCTCTCGAATCATTTCGCCGCGCGTATGGGCTTCGAACTGGGATGGGATCAGATCCCCGAAGTGACCGAAGAGGCGATGAAGATGATGGAGGGCTACGCATGGCCGGGCAACGTGCGCGAATTGAAAAACGTGATCGAACGCGCGGTGTACCGATCGGATGACTACGTAATCACGAAGGAGGAGCTCGTATTCGATCCGTTCCGGGCCTATCTTGCGAGTCGCCCGGTGCCTGGCGAAGCTGCGTTGGAAGAAGGGCAAGCGCCGCCCACTCGGAGGAATGCGCCAGCGTACAGTCTAGCCA
>JAPYPO010000685.1 GCA_029937645.1 Candidatus Hydrogenedentota bacterium | reverse complement strand
CGTTTGCCCTGTATTGTCGTACAAAAACCGCCGACTTCGAGAGAAAAGCTCTAAATCTGTAACTCACTATAGACAAATAAGTTACAGAACCCAACCGAGGTCAACACGCCGAAGCCGACGAAATTCCCCATTCAAGACACTGGCAGAAACTGCCGATAATTAGAACGTTATCGGTACAGCCAGTGTTGACCACTGGCGACGGAGACCACCCTTGATAGCTGATAGTACATCCATTAGCCCGTTTAATTCGATCCTGAGATCTGCCGGTCAATCCCGGGGTAACCCCCTCGACTCGTTTCATGCGGTTGAGGCGGTGTTCGACCTGTCGCGCTCGTCTGGCGACCCGCTTCGCTCCATCGCAAACCTGGATAAGGAAGCCTTGGAAGAGTTTATTACCATGACTGTCCGCCTATTGAAGGCGGGCATCGTGGGCACGGAAACCTACGACCGCGACGGCAGGCCTTATACCACCTTCATCACAACAGGCATGGCCGACCCGGAACTGCGCGGCCTCCCCTACTACCGTGACCGCTTCGACACCGAGCGCCTACTGAACGCGCGCGCCTAGCCCGGTCGAACGACAAAAACGTGCTCTTCATTCTTCCCCCTGTGTCAACCCTCCAGCCCGCTGGATATGCCCAACGCCTTGATTAAAATGGGCCAGAACACATACCGAACGACAAGCAATGCCATTAGGAACTCAAGAACAAAGATAACCCATAGCGCAATCCGAGTCGGCATTCGGGGCCGAATACGCGGGTCTAGTTTATTGGAATGCAGCCAGATCGTAACGCCCGATTGTATGGGCAAAAATATCGCCGAGGTCAGCGCGCCTACCTTGATCAGAAGGACGAAATTGAGGCTGGGCAAATATATCAGAAAGGCTATGATCGGGAGCACACCCACGTACCAGCGGGTAATGGCCTTGCGTATATGGACGTCTGATCGGTCGAAGAGCTTCATTTCGATAAAGTAATCGGGTATGAAGCGCCCTGCGCCGCCAATGCCCGAGAGCACGGTCGAAAAGAGAATGAAAAATGCGCCAATACTGAATACCCATACGGCCCAGGGCCCGAGCGTCTGAGTAAAAATGTTCGATAGCACGGAGATGGTCTCTTTGGCGCTATCAGGATTCAATCCCATCTTGTGGAGGACGCCCGCGCCCAGGATATAGTAAGGAATGGTGGCGAAGGAGAGAATTACCAGCGCCAAGAGCACGTCGGTATGCAGCACCTTCATCCAACCACGGGCGTGGGATTCCCAATTTGGATCGCTCCGGTCCGAACCCACGTAACTCGGGTAGCCCTTTTCGATGCACCAGTAGGTGTACGAGGATATATCGCCCGACGTCGTTCCGGTATACCCGTAAGCGGATAACGCGATCGCGGCAATCGCAAGCGTGAATACCGAAAAATCGGGGGTCATCCCCGTGAACAGGTCGGCGGACGTCGTACGGTATTCGGTAAACTGCATCGCGATGGAACATATCAAGGTCGTGATCGTGAAGGTGAACACGAGCACAAGCATTACGCGCTCAAGCCATTTGTAGGACCCCATGCTCAGGATGACAGAAGAGGTTACTGCGATAATACCCGTACACCATGCAGGACTGAGGGTTAGCGCGGCTGCGGGGTCAATGGCCCGGTTGATCAGGGTGGTGAGGAATGACAGGGCTTCGCCACCACCGCCGATAATCCCAGCCAAGCCCACTATAGCCGGCACCGTCGCGAACATAGCGAGCCATATAGGCCAGGTGATCCGCCAGATCTTTCCAGGAACGCGGTTCAGGGCGCGCATATAGGTATCGCCCGAGATAATTGTGTATCGCGCAAACTCAGCCTGCACCAACGATTTGCACCAGCACGACAACAACATAAACCACAGCAGGCCCCAACCCGCCACCGCGCCAAGGCTCGTGGTAAGGACGAGTTCGCCCGACCCGATGACGGCGCCCGTCACGACGAGGCTCGGTCCGAGGTACTTTAGTC
>JAPYPO010000106.1 GCA_029937645.1 Candidatus Hydrogenedentota bacterium | reverse complement strand
AGGTGCTACACTTTTACACCGCCACCCGCTGCACTTTTACTCCGCCGTTTACAGTGCAAAAGCTGTCATCGTTTCTTCAATTGAACGAGGCACACGCCCGCTACAAAAAATATTGGAAGAATTTCGAATCACGCCAGGACCTTCCCGATATTCCTCTGCTATATGTTCCCAGCCATACCGCGCGGGAGCTGGACAAAGATTTGAAGGCCGCAAACATTCCCAAAGTCACGCCCTCGGGCAAAGTCGATTTCCACGCATGTAGAGTCGCGTATGTCAGCCATATCATCGAAGAAGGAGCGACGGTTAAGGAAGCCCAAACCCTGGCGAGACATTCGACGCCGCTACTCACGATGAACGTGTATGCCAAGACCCGCGACGACCGGCTTGCGGACTTAACAGAGCAACTTTGGGACAGATTTTCCCCCTCGGAGAACACAATAGAAGCACAACAGAATGAGGGTGAAACAACCCCCCCTTTAGATAAAGGGGAAAAATGGTGGAGGCGGCGGGAATCGAACCCGCGTCCGAAGGCGCGTCTACGGGGGCATCTACGTGTGTAGCCCGTCCTTTAAGATTCGCCATCCTGCGCCGCGTCGGGCTCGCTGTGCAGGACCGCTAGGCGGAGTCAATACTCTCGGCGAAAGTCCCCGCCGGACTTTCACTCTGAGACCCGCTGTCGACGCCCTAGCCGCTTAGCAGGTGATCAGCGGTAGAACGGGTTGCTTAAAATTAAGCAGCCATTGCCATTTCATTGTTGGCAATTGAATCAATCCCGGTTTTTTACGAGGCCACCGGGGTCCTCGACACGCAGCCCTCGCGTCATTCACCCCCGTCGAAGCCTGGTCGCCCCCCGGGGTGTCACAAGAGATTGCCGTTTGATGGCGGCATCTCACGGTCGGAAAGTTGATAACCGACTTCCTTCATTATGCCACAATTTGCGGATCAACGCCACTATCGAGGTCCCGCCTCAATCTCTTTCGCGCCAACTAAGCAGGGGTCGAGCTGGCGTTGCTTCTTCGCTCCGCTCAGAACGACCACCCTACCCATATTCCGAGCTGAAAACCGCTTTCCGCAACAGGAGCTATTTATTTTTACGCTGAAATTGGACAAGCAGGTCTACCAGTTCGTCGAGCGTCGGCGTACTTGGCATGATGGGCGCTTTCATTCCCAGACGAATTGTCGGCTCAGCGGCGCCCGGTCCGATGGCGGCAAACAGCGATTTCCGGCCAAGCGCTTCCGCCCTCTCCTGGCCCAGGATCGCGTGAAAATTCCGCGCGGCTGAAGCGCTTGTAAAGGTAACGAAATCCGGCGCGAAATCGAATAGCCCATTCACCAACGCTTCGGAACCGGCCGGGATTTCGGGATGAAAAGCGTCCATCGCGGTTACCTCGGCCCCGCGTGCCTCGAGGCCTTCTCGCAGCGAGTGGCGCACGATATCGGCGCGCGGCAGGAGAAAGCGTTGCCCCTTGAGCGGCCCGCTCTCGGATTCAAGTAAGGCCAGTATCTCTTCCGATTCAAATGTATCTGGGGTGGCATCCGCCCTCACATAGCGTTCCGCGAGGGTCCGTGCGGTCTTCACGCCGATGGCGCATAGCTTTACACCGTGTAAAACGCGCGCATCCTGTTCGCGCGCGCGCAGGTAGTCGAATAAAGCCTCCACGGCGTTCATGCTGGCAAGCAGGATCCAATCGAACGATGCCCAATCATGAATCGGCGCTCCTTCCCCTTCGCTTCGCGCCTCGACCGTTGGAAATTCAAAGACGTCCGCCCCCAAATCGCGCAAGGTTGAGACCAGCACGCTCGGTCCACGCCGTGCGCGAATCACCGCGACGCGCGTGCCATAGAGCGAGCGTTCTTCGAACCAGACCAACGTCTCCCGAAAGCGCACCACATCGCCCACAATCACCAGGGCGGGCGATTGAATATTTTCCTTCTCGCAAAGATCCTCGAGGGAGTCAAGGGTTCCCGTCACGGTTCGCTGCGCGCTGCGTGTGCCGTTCTCGATGATGGCCACGAGCGTAGCCGCCGCACGCCCCGAATCCATTAGCCGCTTCGCAATCGCCGCAGATGCCTTCACGCCCATATAGAAAACAAGCGTGCCTGATCGCGGTAATTCATCCAACGGCAATTCGTCGGCGCCCTCCATAGCCCGCCCACTCATGAAGGTAACGGAAGGCGTCACGCCGCGGTGGGTAACGGGGATGCCGGCGTACGCTGGGACAGCAATTCCCGCCGTGACTCCTGGAACAATCTCAAACGCAACACCCGCCCCGGCGAGGGCTTCCGCCTCTTCCCCACCCCGCCCGAAGACAAACGGATCGCCTCCTTTGAGCCGCACGACCCGTCCGACGCGTGCTGCCTGCTCGAGTAGCAGTCGGTTGATGTCCTCTTGGGTGAGCGCATGATGTCCCGCCCGCTTGCCGACGAAGATCTTCTCCGCGTACGACGCGTGCCGTAAGAGCGCTTCATTGACCAGATGATCAAAGAGCACCACGTCAGCGCGCTCCAACACTTCCTTGCCCCGCAGCGTGAGCAATCCGGGGTCGCCAGGGCCCGCCCCGACGATATAGACCTTGCCGCCTCCCTCAGTCATGTTCGCTGGTCGATTCGCGGTCGATCTGATGTTTCTTTAACCGGTATTGAAAGGTTTTGTACGACATCCCCAACAACTCCGCTGCCTCCTTGATCCTGCCGCCCGTCCGCTCCAACGCCTGCCGCATAAAATCCTGCTCCACTTCTTCCAATATCACGCCGCCCGCAGGCAAAACGTAGTCGCCCGTTTCCGGTTCTGGATTGCGAAGTTTCTCGGGCAGGTGTTCGGGAAGAATCGTCGAGGCGTCCGTGAGAATGAAGGTCTGTTCGAGCGTATGCTCCAACTCCCGAACATTCCCTGGCCAGCGGTATCGCCTCATAACCTCGAAGGCATCCGCGCCGATTTCAGGTGTAGCCTTGCCCAACTTCTCGGCCAACTTTTCACGAAAATGCTGGACGAGAAGAGGCAGATCGTCCACCCGCTCCCGCAACGGTGGCAGCAACACATTGAGCACATCCAGGCGATAATACAAGTCCTCGCGAAACGCACCCTCCGTGACCCGTTCCGACAAATCTCGATTCGTCGCCGAAACAAACCGCACATCCACCGTGCGCGTTTTCGTCCCCCCCACTCGCTCCACCGCGCCGTCCTGCAAAACGCGCAACAATTTTGCCTGGCTATCCAAGCGCATGTCTCCGATTTCGTCGAGAAACAACGTGCCGCCATCCGCCGCCTCAAACTTCCCTGGATGCGCCGAGTCCGCGCCCGTAAACGCGCCCTTCTCATGGCCAAACAACTCACTCTCGATGAGATTATCAGGAATCGCTGCGCAATTAACGACAATAAATGGCGAACGCTTGCGCGGTCCCTCGAAGTGAATATGCCGCGCCACCAATTCCTTGCCGGTACCTGACTCGCCCCGAATTAACACCGTCGTAATCAGGGGCACCGCGCGGCGGACCACGTCGAACACGCCCTGCATCGCACGGCTCTCGCCAATGATGTTGCCCAACGAAGAATCGCGGACGACCAGTTCCCGCAGCTGTTTGTTTTCCTCGCGAAGCGCCGATTGATCCAGCGCCTTCCGGACCACAACGAGCAACTCCTCCTTATCGAAAGGCTTGCCGAGATAGTCTATCGCGCCTTCCTTCATCGCCGTCACCGCCGTATTCACGGTGGCGTGCGCCGTCATTACCACCACCTCCGTCTCCGGACGCAACCGCTTCGCTTGCCGGAGCAACTCAAGGCCATCCATCTCCGGCATCCGCATGTCCGTCAGCAACAAGTGGCAGCTGTCCGATTCCAAGACCGACAGCGACACGGCACCCGACTCGCTCGGGATCACCTCGTAGCCCTCTTGCAAAAGAATGTCGCAAATGACATCCCGCTGGACCTGATCATCTTCTGTTACTAGAATTCGTGCGCTCATTTAGGCATCCAAATTTCCTACGAAATATTTTCGAGTCCTGACACGTTTACATCGCTCGGCTTCAGCTTCGCCGTGACGCGCGATATATCCATAACCGGGTCTCTCGGAACCGCTGCGTTCCGTGGAATGGTAATCAACACCTGGCAGCCCTTTCCCTCTTGGCTGCTAATCGCGATCGTGCCCCCATGCTCCTCCACAATCCCCCGCGTGATGGCCAGGCCCAAACCGGTGCCCGTCGTTTTCGTCGTAAAATAAGGATCAAAGGCCTGATCCAGCGCCTCCGCATCCATTCCGGGTCCGTCATCACGGACCTCGATCTCGTACAAATCATCCGTCACGCGCGAAAACAATCGGACTCGCCCCCCGGCCGGGCAGGCCTCCAACGCGTTAATCAACACATTAAGAATCGCCCGCGTCCACTGCTTCGGATCGATGTCCAACGTCGCGTCGCCCGCCCGCAACTCCTCGATCAAATGTACGCCTCGCGACTCGGCGTCTTTCGCCACCAAGCGTGCGCACTGTTCGAGCAACTCGTCGATCTGGCGCGGCTCCAGACGCAGTTCCTCCTCTTTCGCCAAGGAAAGAAACCCAGAAACGATGTCATCCAGCCGGTCCACCTCATTCCGAATCGTCCGAAGCTGTTTCGCGACCGGCTCCGATTCAGGCGAATCGCCGACCGCGTCCAGCGTGTGACTCGATATCAGCTTGATGGCGTTCAACGGGTTCCGCACATCGTGCGCGACCCCCGCCGCCAGATTTCCGATCGCGGCGAGCCGTTGCGCCTGCCGCAAGTTCGCCTCGACCACCTCTTTGTCCTTCAACGACTCGACCATGCGGTTAAAGGTCTCCTCCAACGCCACTATCTCAGAAGAATTCCCGCGCGCATCCACGTTGCGCAGCTTCCCTTCCGAAATTTCTGCGCACGAAGCAGACAATACGCGTAGCGGACGCAGGGTCTTCGCGATCAAATAGATCATCAACGCCAGCGTGATCATGAAGACCATCCCCAGTGCGCGAAGATAGCGATTTTTGAATGCCCGCACGATCTCCGTTTGCGGTGTACGCGCGTAGGTCACCAGCGCCTCGTACTCCTTGCGATTGACCTCAATCACCCTTCTAAACTGAATGGAATCCGGATCGGTCGGGAGCGCGGGTTCGGCGCGAGCTGTGGCAACGGGACTAATGTGCACCTTCTCCCCTTGCTTGAGCAGCGTGACTTCGCCGGGCAGGAGGTCACGCTCCGGCGCGTCATCCGGATTTTCCATCAAAAAGTTAGGGAGTTCGTTGAGAATTTCGCTCGTGCGCGTTTCCATGTCACGCACAACTTCGCGATAATAATGAACCGTCAGAAAATAGACGAACCCGAGAAGACATACAACCAATACGGCGCACAACGCCATCACCCGTACAATCAGCGATCGGCGCCAGCTCAACGATCGCGCGCCCGTTCCCGCCACTGAGGTTGTATCGGTCATCAGTCTTAGATGGCGCATCGTAGCCGAACGGCTACGGCGCGGCCTCTCCTCGGAGCACTTTAATTATCTCTTGAATATCTGCCCAGGTCTTCTTCTTTTCGCCCGGACTCCGAAGCAGATACGCTGGGTGATAGGTTACCCGCAGCGGCGTCCCGTGATAGGAATGCCATCGGCCACGCAGCCGCCCCGTCGACTCATCCGTATTCAGCAAGGTCTTCGCCGCGTGACCGCCCAGCGCGCAAATTACTTTCGGCTGAATCAGGTCAAGCTGCTCCAACAGATAGGGCTCGCAAGCGCTCTTCTCGCCGGACTGCGGATCTCGATTGTCCGGAGGGCGGCACTTAATGACGTTGCATATGTAAACATCGTCGCGCCGCAATTTCATCCCCTTCTCGATGATATCCGTTAGCAGGTCTCCCGAGCGCCCAACAAACGGCAGCCCCTGCAAATCTTCCTGCTCGCCCGGCGCTTCTCCCACAAACACCAAATCCGCATGCGGATTGCCGCTTCCGAAAACAGTCTGTGTCCGCCCGTTGCATAGTTCGCACGCCTTACACTGCGCGACAACCTCCGCCAACTCTTCCAGCGAGCGGCCCGAGCCTCCCGCATCAACGACTTCCTCGCGCGGAGCGGCAGGTACAGTGGGCGGAGCGGCAGGCACAGTGGATACAGTAGACGGGCAGCGTTCCAACGCAGCCGCCACCTCGGGCGAAAGCGAAACCGTCCCCCGCGCCGGATGCGCCGCCCCCTTCACAAGGGCAACAATCTCGTCCATCAAACCGTCTATTGAATCCACAGTGGGGCTATCCCTCCAATCCGAAACTCATGATAACACCGAATGCGTTCGCGTTGGGAATAGGCGGTACTGTGATCGCGCTAAAGAACAAGGAGGGAATTCTCACGCAAAGACGCAGAGGCGCAAAGAAGAATTGAGAAAGGATGGCTTTGGGGAATTTCTTAAATATCTAGCCCGTTTTGAAACGCAAGTCTCGACTACGGGTCTATCTATATTGAATACAAGCGGACTCGGCGTACCATTTTGACGGCCACATTGAATAGGTATACCATGAGGTTTGAATATTGGAATCGTGGCAAGGAGTGGCAAGGTATGACTGAGAAAACCCCACCGGAAGAATCCGACGCACCCGATGTGACGCGGCGCAATTTCCTGAAAAGCTCCGCGCAAGGAGCCACCGCGATCGCGTTGGGGGCGCAGCTCATCGCGCAGACATCGGATGCGCAGACGACCGGTATTCCGACGCGGCCCCTGGGCACGACCGGCGAGCGGGTCTCCATTATTGGTCTGGGCGGGTGGCACATTGGGGCGGTTCCGGATCAGAGCGAAGCCATCAAGATCATGCATACGGCGATTGACGAAGGGGCAACCTTTTTTGACAGCGCGTGGGATTATCACGATGGCGGCAGCGAGGAGATCATCGGCAAGGGGCTGGCACAGGGGAACAAGCGCGATCAGGTCTTCTTGATGACGAAGAATTGCAACCGGGACTACGAAGGCTCGAAGCGCTGCCTGGAAGACAGCCTGCGCCGGTTTCAGACGGACTATCTCGATCTCTGGCAATTTCATGAAATGAACTACGACAACGACCCCGATTGGGTTTTCGACAAGGGGGGCATCAAGGCAGCCATCGAGGCGCAGAAAGAGGGCAAGATCCGCTATATCGGGTTCACCGGTCACAAGGACTGGCGCATCCAATTGGCGATGCTCAACAAACCGCACGATTGGGATACGGTGCAGATGCCCATCAACGTCATGGACGCCCACTACCGCAGCTTCCAGAAGAACCTCCTGCCGGCCTGCCTGGAACAAGGGGTCGGCGCAATCGGCATGAAGAGCCTGGGCGGCGGGGCCATTCCGAGAAACACCGACCTCACCGCAGAGGATTGCCTTCGCTACTCCCTAAGCCAACCGATCTCGACACTGGTGTGCGGGATAATCTCCCAAAAGAACCTGAACCAAAGCGTTACCGCTGCCCGCACCTTCAAGCCCATGAGTGAGCCCGAGCTGCGGGAGATGGAGGAAAGCATCAAGGATGTCGCCGGCGACGGCCGCTACGAGATGTTCAAATCCACTCAATTGATGGATGGCCTCTATCACGTCAAGCAACACGGGTTTGCGAAGGACTCGCACCGGAACGATACCCGCACAGACAAGGCGTAGGTAAATGGCGTGTTTCTCGCTGCTTGCCCCGATTCCTCACCCCAATGAATCCTGAAAAATTGCAACAATCCGAAATCCGGCTGCGCGCTTTACGAGAAGAAGTCCTACTTGAGAAAAAGCAATCGGAGGAAGGCACCTCGCCGGTCGAGCTGGATCAAGCCCGCCTGGGACGCCTCTCGCGTATGGACGAGATGCAGCAGCAACAGATGGCGCTGGAGTTGGACCGCCGCCGCGATATCCAACTCAAGCGAATCGAGGGCGCGTTTCTCCGTTTAGAAGAGGGGACCTACGGTCATTGCGCAGGGTGCAGCACCCCCATCGAAACGAAACGCATCGACTTTGATCCAACGGCCTTCTTCTGTATTGAGTGCGCAGCGCGCGCAGAGAAGCGATAAGAATAGGGTCGGTGATACTATCGTTGGCCCCCACTCCTCCGCTCGCGGCGCCGATGCGTGCGCCTACTTATGCTCGATTGCTTTCCCTAACGTCACGACAAATTCCTGCGTGTACGCTGTGCCCTTTTGGGTGGCCAGGAAAAGCGCAGCGTCCGCGATATCGTCGACCTGGATAAGGCTTTCAGGCACTTCCGTTGGAAACCCCTCACTCCTCATGCGCGATACCGTCGGGCCGGGACATAGAACGTGCGGCCGAATGCCCTTGGTAAAATACTCCGCGTAGAGGACTTTCGTGAACCCGTTGACGCCGTGCTTGGCGGCGGCATAGGCCGATCGATTCGGGGGACCCACTAGACCCGCGCCGGAAGAGACATTAATGATAATGCCTTCCCCGCGCTCCAGCATAGAGGGCAACGCGAATTTTGTGCATAAGAAAGTCCCACGCAGCGTCACGTTGATGACCTCGTCCCACTCTTCAACCGGCAATTCGTGCGTTGCCAGACGGGCCGTTTTTCCCGCGTTGTTGACGAGAATGTCGATGCGCCCATGGGCGTCCAGCGTCTGATCGATGAGCTTCTTCGAATCCGCCTCCTGCGCGACATCGCATTGAATCGCCAGCCCCCCCACTTCCTTTGCGACTCGTTCAATTTCATCCGTCGAGCGCGCCGCGCAGACGACCTTCGCGCCTTCCTTCGCATACGCAACAGCAATGGCCTCACCAATGCCGCGTCCGGCTCCAGTTATGACAGCAACTTTATCCTTGAGTTTCATGAGAACTCCCTCTTTACGATGGCTTGGGCCTCGCGACCGTGACGAACCGGAAAAGCCGGTGACTGCATTCCTATTTTGCTGCGCCGTTTTATACAAGGACAGCGCTTACGCATAATAATCAAACGAAAGATTCGGATCATCTTTAAGTTTTCAGTAAGAGATCACATTGACTCGAAATACTTTCCGGCTTTCGACCGCGCCATCTCCCCCAGCATCCCTATCCCAAGAGCTTCGAAAAAAAATGCGGAATCCGCGTCTCAAAAAAACAGGGCTTACCGCTGTGCGGATGGTCGAAGGCAATCGATTTCGCATGAAGCGCCAGCCGCCGCGCGCCGGTGCGTTTTGCGCCGTACTTCATATCCCCAAGGATGGGCAGGTTGTTTTCCGACAGATGAACCCGGATTTGGTGCTTGCGTCCCGTCAGCAAATTTATATCCAGCAACGAGACTCCCTGCGACTGACCCAAGACTTTGTACGCCGTGTGTGAGAGTTTGCCCCGTTTTTTGTTCGTCGTTGAGCGGACCTTATGCACGCCGTGTTCGACCAGATAAGAAGTGAAGGTGCCCTCGGATTCCTTCGGTACGCCATGCACCAGCACCAGATAGTGTTTTTCAACCTGGGGCCACTGCTCCTGCAGCGTGTTCTTGGCCTCTACCGACCTGGCAAACACGAGAATCCCGGAGACCTCCCTATCCAGCCGGTGCACGATATACACCCGCTCGCGGGACTTCGAGTTGCCCTTGCGCACGTAGTCCGTCAGCCGGTAATAGGCCGTCGCCACCTTTTCCCGGTCCGTCCCCATCGTCAGCAGCCCCGGAGCCTTATCCACGACCAGGATATCCCGGTCCTCATGGAGGATGATTAGCCCCTTTGGCTGGTGCTTACTGGATTTTTTCTTTACGTGCATGAGAAACCTTGCTAGTTCATTGGTTCATAAAGAAGCTAATTTATGTTCGCTCAGAAAAACCATGTTTTCTGTCATTGCGAGTCAGAACCCGCTACGCGGGATATTGGGACAAGGACAGAGGCGAGGACCGGGTGCCACCTTCAAACTTGTTTGGAGGTGCGGGTAACCGGAAAACACATCACCTCCAAACAAGTTTGAAGGTGGCACCCAAAAGATTCTGTACTTAACAATTTAAGCCGGGTCAATTATGAACCAATACACTAGAACGGGAAATCGCAGGATCTATTTCTTTCTCACGGAGCGCCGCAAATACGCCAAAAAATTCTTAGCGTCTTCGCGTGAGATTCATCATCTTACCTTGAATCACAGAGGTCGCGGTTACCAGGTATCAATGTACGGACGCTTCTTGCCTTTTCTCGGCTCGACCGGCGGCATGCTGTTCAGGCCCGTCGCGATCCAGGAGCGCGAATCCGCGGGATCAATGATGTCATCCACGCCGAAGAAAGGCGCGGAGTTCACGGCCTTCGCCCGTTCGTAAGCGGCGGCGACCATCTCATTGTATTTTGTGAGGCGTTCTTCTGGATCTTCGATCGCCGCGAGGTCGTTCCGGAATCCCAATTTCACCGCGCCTTCAATATTCATGCCGGCAAACTCGGCCGTCGGCCATGCTACACAGGAGAAGGGAACCATCGAACTACCCCCGCACATCGCTTGAACGCCCAATCCATACGCTTTTCGAACGATGATGCCAAACAGCGGCACCGACAAATTTGCGCCGGTATTGAACATGCGGGCGCAATGCCTCACGAGCGCCGTTTTTTCCACTTCCGGCCCCACCATCATGCCGGGGCAATCCATCAGACTGATCACCGGAAGATCGAAGGCGTCACAGAGTTGGAGGAATCGCGCGCCCTTGTCGGCTCCGTCGGAGTCGATGGCCCCCGCGAGGTGATGCGGGTTGTTGGCGATGAGCCCCAGCGGTTTGCCTTCGACCCTCACAAACGCGGTGATGATGCCAACGCCAAATTCCTTGCGGATTTTTTTTAAATCTTTTTCATAACGTTTCGAAATCCAGGCTTCCAGCTTCACCGGTT
>JAPYPO010000684.1 GCA_029937645.1 Candidatus Hydrogenedentota bacterium | reverse complement strand
TTCAATCTCATTGGCTCCGGTCGCCGACGGGTCCATATGGGTAATCTCGGCTAATTGGTGTTTACTAATCCTTGAGTCGGAAGGCGATCAACTCACCCGCCTGCCCGAACATACCGGCAGCCAGGACGATGTACTGCTTGCCTTCATGCATATACGTCATCGGCGTGCCTTGCGGCGCTCGGTCCAAATCATATTCCCAAAGTTCCTCCCCGTTGCTCTTGTCAAAGGCGCGGATGACGCCGTTGCGAAGCGTCTTTTCGTAATCCTCCGGGTCGAGATTTAGTTGAATCATAAACAAAAGTGATTTCGTCAGCACACCGCCGCCTTGAGCCAAAGCGGGATTCGTAGCAGATCCAAGCGGGGGAAGATTCAAATGTTTAATCGCAGGGTGATCGCGGGGTCCATCGCCGTGCACGATTTGCCATACGAACTCGCCCTTGTTTAGGTCGATCGCCGTAATACGCCCGTAGGGAGGCTTGAGCATTGGAAGCCCCTGCGGGCCAATTATGTTCTCTAGAATAGGGACATGCGAAAACTCCGCACGCGCGCCCGTATTCTTGCGGAGTCCCACGTTAATCAACCGTGTCTGAGACGGGATGTACAAAATTCCGGTCTCCGGATCGAGGCAGGCCCCACTCCAATTCGCCCCGCCGACCATGTGCGGAAGAACCGCCGTCCCCTTATTCGTCTCCGTTTCGACCGTAAGCGGCGTGAAAATCGGGCCGATGGTGTACTCGCTAAGAATGCGTTCTGCCTCCGCGCGCAGTTCCGGAGTAAAATCGATAAGATCCTCGACACGCACGCCTTGTCGCTCAAACGGCGGCGGCTTCGTCGGGAATGGCTGCGTCGGCGACAACTGCTCGCCCGGAACCTTCGACGGAGGGACCTCCCGCTCTTCAATAGGCCAGACCGGCTCACCCGTCACCCGGTCGAACACAAAAACCCACCCATGCTTGGTGATTTGCGCAACAGCCTTTATCGGCTTGCCATCCACGACAATATCCACAAGGTTCGGCGCGGCCGGCAAATCCCAGTCCCAGATGCCGTGGTGGATGAACTGATAATGCCAGACGCGTTTCCCGGTCTTCGCGTTCAAACAGACCAGCGACTCCGCGAAGAGATTGTCCCCAAGCCGAAATTCACCCAAGAAATCATTCGTCGGAGTACCCAATGGAAGGTAGACATAACCGAGCTCTTCGTCCGCACTCAACATCGACCAGGCATTGGTGCTGCCCGTGTACTTCCACGAATCGTTCAGCCAGGTCTCGTTGCCGAATTCGCCCTCCAGGGGGATCGTGTGGAAGATCCAATTCTGTTTACCCGTGCGCACGTCAAAGCCTCGGACATGCCCCGGCGGCATCGATTTCGTGCCCGTCGGGTCCGTGATAACCGATCCCACTATGATCGTGTCGCGACAAACAATCGTCGGCGAACTGTACGTCAGATGGCGCTTGTTAAACTTCCTACCCAGCCCCTCCTCCAAATTCACGATGCCATTTTCGCCAAAATTCGGGTCGGGCTTACCGGTTTCCGTGTCGATTGAAACGAGCTGGCGACCACCCGTAGCAATAATGATCCGTTTAATTTCACCATCCGTCCAATACTCGATCCCGCGATGCTGAAAGCCCACATTCGCCGGAACGCCCAGCTTGTAGCTTTCCGGATCATAGACCCACAACGTTTCGCCCGTGCCCGGATTGATGGCCGCCACCTGCGAGAAGGCCGTGCTCGTGTACATCACGCCATCCACAACCAGCGGGGTCGGCTTAAAGGACACCGCCCCGCGCGGCGCGCCCTCCACCTGCGCCCCGACTGACGCCCAGCGCCATGCCTCCTCCAGATTATTCACATTCGAGGCATTAATTTGGTCGAGCGGCGAATATTTTGTGCTGGCCGTGTCACCCGAGTAATGGCGCCACTGGCCATCCTTCGCGCCCGAGGGGGCTTGCGCATCAGCGGCCATGCTCAGCGCGATTACGAGCGCGGTTCCCAGG
>JAPYPO010000683.1 GCA_029937645.1 Candidatus Hydrogenedentota bacterium | reverse complement strand
CGTAATGGTTGGCTTCATGGGCGACAACGGTAGAGAATGTATTCTTGAATCTCTTACTCACGTCGTTTCCCTGCCACAGCCTACCTAGAAAGATTTTCCCACTCTGGAAGTAGGCGCCGCCCACGTTAGCCCTCGGCCACTCTTCGCCATCGCTCACCGTGATGTCGGCGTTAATCCATTCTTGGGAAAGCGTCGAGACGCCATAGTCGATATGGATTGCGCCAAATTGCATCTGGCCATCGGTATAGTCGTACATGAACTCGGAGGCGTCTGTGAAGACGCTCTCCCACCATAGTCGGACTTTGCTGCTAGGCGTGTATTCGAATGCTACCGTGAAATTCCATTCGATAACCGAGTGGGCCAATTTCACATACCGAGGTGAGGTGCCCTCGAAGACCACGTGTTCGTAGTCGCCATTGGGTAACATCACGTCCGAATCGACCCGGACACTAAACAGCGCATCGCCGACTACTTCGTGGCCGAGTTTGGCAGAGGGCTGAACGTAGATCGTGTGCTCAGCGAAAAGCGCACCGCCCACGTCAATATCGAGCAATTGGATGCCGCCGCTTGAGGAAGTCTGACCTACATCGAGTCCCCGATGGTACGCATCCGCGCCGTCGATTCCTTCGCCCTCGGTAAACGCGCCATCGTCGTCATAATCGATATAGAAAACGATATTCGCCTCATCCACTGCGCATAACCCTAGGATATCGCCGTGATCGAGATGGAAAGGAATCGCCGATCGAGCAATCCGTAGGCTTTGTACATTCTCGGTTTCGCCTGGGGGCAGGTGACAGATCAAAACTTCCTCGCTGACGGTGACAACGCCGCCGCTGTAGTCTCTGACTGGCGGATTCACCCCGTCGTCGATGATCGCGTAGATCCAGTAGTCGCCGGCTGGAATCTCCGTGAGATCCCACATCAGCGGGCCCTGGGGATTGTTGTCCTCGGATATATTTTCGGCGAGTACGATGCCATCAAAGCCCATGTTATCGGTGTCGTATCCAATCAAAATTCGGGCGTCGTCGTCTGTATCTGCGCCATCCCATGTAATTGGAATCATCAATTCCCGAAGTTCCCCGCCGGTTCCCGGTCGAACGACTTCGATGGTGGGTGGTGCGTTATCTCGGAAAACTTCGAAGGATTCACTTGGACCTACTGCGTCCGCAGGATTGCCCGAAGCATCGGTCGCTGATCCGCTTGCGATGGAGATATCCAACTCGCCTTCTCCGGTGATTTCGCTAATTGTGACGGTCCATGTCGTGTCCCCGTTGTCGGTGACCGTGACGACGCCATCCGCTGTTCCAACAGAACCGAGGGCGATATCGTCGGCAGTCAGTCCGACGGTCGCGGCGTTTTGATAAGTGACCGTGTAGGTGACCGGCCCCAACGTCGTCCGCGGAACAGATGGCGGACTGATGAGGATCTCCAGTTCCGCCAGCGTTGCTTCATAGGTCACCGTGTTGTCTTCACTCGTGGAGGCGTTGTTCACATTTTCAAGGCGATCCTCGCTTACGCCGTGCGGGATGCTTGCGATAACGGTCCCGGGGCCTTCCACTGCCGTGACGAGGACTGTATATTCGGCGCCCGAACCCGAGACTTCGAAGGCAGAACCTCCGGCTGTTCCATCGACGACGACATCGGAGGCGTCGAATCCTGTCACGTCCGTATTGAACACAACATCGAAAATAATCGGCAACGCTCCCGTGGGATCCTCCTGCTCCGCGCCCTGCTCTATAGTGACTAGCAAGGGTGTCGTTCGCTCCCTGGTACCGAATAGGACGTAGGCCTCTCCCCCATCTGTCCGGGACTCGTCGGGGCCATCGCCGGGCCATGCCGCAAGGAGTAAGTCATTCACGCCGTCGTGGTTCAGGTCTCCCGAACCAACTACCGTCAGACCGTCGCCTTCGCTGGCACCATAGATCGTGAAGTCGGCCAATCCCGCCGACAGGTCGATAGACTCGGGTAATTCCGCGTCCCCGTGGATGATGTACAC
>JAPYPO010000682.1 GCA_029937645.1 Candidatus Hydrogenedentota bacterium | reverse complement strand
CTCCAAAGAATTGAGGCTAACGGCCAACTTTCGAACGAAATTGAGCTGTTAGATTGGTCCGCGAAACGCAAAAAGGAATACCTGGAGTCGCTTCAAGAGGTCGTCGGCCTTACGGAGTATCCGGCAGATTTGGTTTCTCAACTAGCGAGCGCTGTCTTCCTGAGGAAACTTGCAAAACGGGAACTCGCGACTTTCCTAGATTTGGTTGTACCCCTTGGTGACCAGCTCATCCGCGCTCAGTCTATTCAGTTCCGCGAAAACACCGAGACCTTTGGATCGCTTATCCAGCCGGTACTCGATGGGGAAATCCGAAACGAACTCTATACGGACGGTTACGGATTTATCGTGGATTACATTGCTGAGATATTTAAGCTTCAGCGCTCGGAGGATTTTACCGCCGTATACAAAGAACACGCTGAAATTGTGTCAGAAGTTTCGACCCGAGACCAGACGGGCTTTGAAAAGACATTCTCAGGTCTGATGAAAATATTGTATCCGCACGGAGAGGCGACCCCTGAAGAGATTGAGGAACTACTCGCATTTTCCATGGAATGCAGGCGTCGAGTACGCGAGCATATTTTGAGAATCGATGACACATTTCCGAGGCATGACTTTAGTTTTAAGCGACGCGCCGACGCGACTTCAGAAACCGTCCTCACCGCTGAAGAGATTCAATATCCAAGGTTTGCGGGACCTCGCAAAAGCAACTCTGCCACAACGGACGAAGATCAATCTTCGGCGCTAGCCATCGAGTCTGAACCGTCAGCCACGGCAGAACCTGACCCCAGCCAAGAGACGACAGAGGCCCAGACCGGTCATGTTGTAATCCCTGAAAACCGCAAGGGCTGGAGTTACCATCGCCTCTTTGCCGAACATCTACGAGGAGCACGCCGAATTATAGTGCGTGACCCATATGTTCGGATGTTCTTTCAGGTTAGAAATATGATGGAATTCCTTCAAATGGTTCACGACATCACGGAAGACGGAGATGAAGTGGAGGTCCAACTGGTTACACAATCAGACAAAGACAGCTGCGAAAAACAAGCTGAACAGTTAGACCAGATCGTCGAAACGTTTACGGGATCTCGTATAGTCTTCAGCTGGGAGTATGACCACAGCTCTGGCTTTCACGCTCGGCACATTACTACGGATACCGGATGGAAGATTCTGTTAGATCGGGGCCTTGACTTCTTTCAGAAATTTGACTCCGGACCCTTTTCTCTTGAACAGGCAGTGCAAGAGGCTAGGATGAGCAGAGCCACTGAAATAACATACGTCAGAGAGAATTCCGAGTGATTCGATAGACGATGGACGCCGGTTGCGACGTGCGAAAAGAGCATTGAAGAAAAAAATATCGTCTGACTTAGGAGGATGCTCAGAGCGCCATATTCATCGACTTCGAGGGACGTGTTAACGAATCTCCAGTTCTGATCTTTCCCACGCGCGTAAGAAAAAAATTCTCTCCGACTCGCGCGCGCACGGCACCGTCCGGCGTGAAGGGGGGATAGAGAGAGAAGAGAGAGACCCCACCCCACCGATGGAACCAAAGAAGGGGGTGGGGGGGTACCCTAAAGCTGAAAGCACGCCGCGAACGCAAGTACGGAAATTCGGAGGGCGCAGCCCACTACTTTGGACTCGCCGGATCCCGTGTGCTTGCTGAGATGAGGATCGAGGAATTCGAGAGACTACGCGAAATGCGCGGATGGTTCCAAGAGGGGTGTCGCCACCTCGCACTACTGTTATTCGCGAAGTTCCTAAGAGGCGTCGGCGACCTAGATATTGAAGCCAAACTTGGCGAACTCGCCGACGAATGCGTGCCCCCGTTGAATCATCTTGCGGTGAAGGGTGCAATCTCAGGATCTAAGAACATGGATCGTGTTACCGATGACACCATCGCGGAGTGGCTCGGAATAACGGCTCAGGAGGCAACAGGTTTGGATAAGTGGACCCGGATTTCCCATTTGGAAGAGTCATCTTGAGATCCGCCGGCATCGATTA
>JAPYPO010000105.1 GCA_029937645.1 Candidatus Hydrogenedentota bacterium | reverse complement strand
GTTAATCGATGCCGGCGGATCTCAAGATGACTCTTCCAAATGGGAAATCCGGGCTCAGACGATAATCTGCACTTTCGCGTCGGTCCTGTCAAGCCTGGGCAAAAAGAGGCGCTTACCTCTTGGTGTGTTTGGCCTCTAATCGATGTAATGATCGGTGGTTGACAGAACTTACCGCTGCATCTAAGGTTTTCGTGGAGGAATTGGCGAAATCCGCCAGCAAGAAATGGTCCTTCGTGGGGTGTGCCTCGCAAGTATTCATCCGCACTGCATACATTGAACAATCTACATCCGCTGCCCGAATTCATATACTAAGTGCAAAAAGCCATCCCTTGTTGCATTTAGTATATGAATCCGGGAATTACTCAGAAGCGCGACGAATTTGACTCCTGTGCCTCGCAAGAAAAATATCCGCACTGAAAACACTGGCGAAAGAGAGATTCTTCGCTTTGCTCATCCCCCGGCTACATGCCGTTGTCCCTATCAGTATATGGCGTGACGATGGAATTTATTCGAAGCAGTCATATCAAGCCAATAGCTGCGGACGACAGCGGTTCGCGCCGAGATCGAAAATCGAGAATAGTCTTGGCAGAGTAGCCTCATCCTCCGACGCAGTAGGAAACTGGTGAGATATTTGGGCTGGCCCGGAAATACCAATTTGAAACAGGGGATACTGGAGAGTGGGGCTTGCTTCAATATGATACAATACAGGTGGTTAATTTTGGAGTGGTGCAATGCGAAACGTTGAAGCAGATTCTAAACCAAGAATTCTAATCGCGTCGAGCGACAGTGTTTACGCTTCGACCTTAGCTAACTTTATAGAGTCAGATGGCTGCGAAGTCGAGCGTTGCCACGATTCCAAGGGCGTCTATCGCCTGATAGGCAGGAAGATCTTTGAGGTGTTGGTCCTCGACCTCGAGGTAAACGAGGGCGCCGATATGGAGATCGTCTCCTTCGTCCGCCGCCAGAGCCCGCGCACACAAATCATCCTGACCTTCGAGATGGCCGACGTGGAGAAGGCTATCGAGGGAATTCGGAACGGCGCATTTTTCTACGTCCCCAAGAGTTCCCAGCCTTCCGACGTGGTCCTTATCATCCATAAAGCGGTGAAGAGCCTGGTTAGCGAGCGAACCGTGGACGCTTACGAGCAGCATCTATTCCAGGAATCTTTCGGGGATACGCCTGCGATGAGAAGGGTGGTCGAGCTTGTCACCAAGGTATCGCCGACCGATAGCACCGTCTTGTTGCTCGGGGAGAGCGGAACCGGCAAAGAGGTTCTCGCGAACATGATCCATCGCCTCAGCCCTCGCCGCGACAACGCCTTCGTTGCCATCAACTGCGCGGCGCTTCCGGAGCACCTTCTGGAGAGCGAACTTTTTGGGCATGTTAAAGGTGCGTTTACGGGGGCCGTTGCAGACAAGCGCGGTCTTTTTGAGGAGGCCGATGGCGGCACAATTTTTCTTGACGAAGTGGGGGATACGGCCCCAGCCGTGCAGGCTAAACTATTGCGTGTATTGCAGAACGGCGAATTTCGGCGCGTCGGCGAGTCCGAGAATCGAAGGGTCGATGCGCGCGTACTTGCGGCGACCAATCTTAATCTGGTCGAGGCCGTTGCCGAGAAAACATTTCGCGAAGACCTCTACTTTCGCTTGAACGTTATCCAGATTCTGATACCGCCACTGCGCGAGCGGCTGGACGCGCTGCCGGTGCTTGCGGAGCAATTTCTCCTCCGCTTCAATCAAAAGTTTTCGCGGGATATCCTCCATATTGACGAGCACGCCTGGGCGCTGCTTCAAGGCTACGCCTATCCCGGCAACGTGCGCGAATTGGAAAGCATCATCGCTCACGCCGTGATAATGGCTGAAGGCGACACCATCCAGGCCGTCGACCTTCCAGACCAAATCCGTTTTGGCGGCAGCGCCCGCCTTGCGCTTCCCAACCTGTCGCCTGATTCAATTCCAACGCTACAAGAAGCGGAAAAACGCCTTATCGAAATGGCGCTGGGACGGCTCGAAGGAAACCAGACCGAGGTCGCGAAGAAAATGGGCATATCCCGTTCCACCCTCTGGCGCAAGATGAAAGAGTATGGCATCGCGCGATCCGGTGTTGGCGGGACTGTTGATTCGGAAGATTGAAGGCCGTCGCTATCGTGGTATACTGGCGTTTCCTATTCGCAATCATACTAAGCATCGAGAGATCGTCTAATGAGCGATGATGAGAAAGAGGATCAGCCTGATCGCATCGGGGCGATGCTCGTGGACGGGGGCTTGGTCACCCAGGGTGAAATTGACCGCGCGAACGTGCGCCGATCTGAAACGGGGGAGGGCTTGACGAAGGCGCTGCTTGCGTTAGGCAGCCTTGATTCGCGGCGGCTTGTCAAGTATTTGGCCACTCAAACTCAGTTTGCGAAGATTGATATTTCCCAATTCGACATCGATCCTAACGTCATTGCGCTGGTTCCCGCCGAGTTTGCGGAGGCCCATCAATTGGTTCCCGTAGACCGGTTTCGGAACGTCTTGACCGTGGCGATGTTGTGTCCGATAGACAATGGTGTGCTTCAGTCGCTGGAAGAATCCGTTGGGCTCGAAGTGCGGCCCGTGCTGTGCTCCGAAGAGGATGTGCGCGCCAGCATCCTGCGTTATTACGGGGGCGGCATCGAGACCGATTCCAGCGCCGAGGGCCTGGAGGCACCCCTGAAGCTTTCTGCGGCTATCGCCACGCTGCGCACGTAGATTCCCTGCCCGCGCTACCGGGAACGGTCCAGGAAGTGCAAGAGATGGTCCAGGGAGACGCAGCCTCCGCAGCCGATGTCGCCGAAGTGATCGCGCGCGATCCGGCTATCGCGGCGAAGACCCTTCGCCTCGCGAATTCAGCGTCCTACGGATTGACCAATCGGGTGGACGACATCCAGCTTGCGGTGACGCTGCTCGGGCTTCGTGAGACCTACCACGTTGTCCTCACATCGGCTATCGTCAACATGTTCGACAAATCCAAGACCTTCGATTACATGACCTATTGGATGGAGTCCATGGTGAGCGCTTCCATCGCTCAGTCTCTTGCCAAATCCTTTGGGCACCTTAGGGTTTCCGGCGCATTTACCGCAGGGCTCCTTCACGACATCGGGCGGCTCGCTCTTTCGGAGATCGCGCCAAAACAATCTGCACAACTCGATCCGTCGCTTCTCGGCCTCGAGCTCGTTGCGGCCGAAGAGAAACTTTTGGGTTTGGCCCACACCGAATCGGGATATCATTTGGGTGTGCATTGGGGCTTGCCCACTGAGATCGTCGAGACGATTCGCTTTCATCATTCGCCTGCGCTGGCCTCCGACGCATGCCGGACATTGGTGTCGTTGGTGAGCGTGGCGGAAGTGGTGTCTCGGGCGCACCGCCCGGACAGCGCCTCGCGCGAGGTGAATCTTGAGGAATGCGAGGAAAGTCTTGAGTTTCTCGACTTGAGCGCGCGCGATGTGGTCGGTGCCATCGATGATGCGAAGGGCGCCATCGATAGCGATCCTTTCTGGTCGCCGAACTAGAGCTTTAGATCAAGGTTAAGCCACCGGCTGTGCCGGTGAGAATTCATCTGGCTCTGTCGTTCCGGCGTTCTGCTTGTTGAACCACGAATGGACACTAATGAACACTAATGTTTTCACAATTCGTGTCTATTCGTGTTCATTCGTGGTTCCCTCTCTCAATCCATTTTCCCGCGTAGCGGCTTCCGATTCGCGTTGGCCGCCTACTCCGGAATCGTCAAGGAAATAGACCGCTCGCTGCGATTCCCGGCGTTATCCGTTACCACCACTACGAGTTCTCCTTCCCCCGGCGGGAGGTCTTCATCCCGCTCCCACTCGATCAGCGTCGTTTCCGGGTCATACTCTGTCAGTAGCCACTGATTCCGGTACGTGACCGAATAGCCATCAATTCCGCTCCCGCGATCCACAACCCGCGCACGAATCGTAGGCCGTCGAGATGACGCCGCGTAGCCAGTGCCCGGGGTCATTCCGGTAATCGAGGGCGGCGTCGCATCCTCCATGATCGCAAACGTCCCAAGGCTCCGCGTCTCGATTTCAAGGCGACTGCTGATCGTCGTGTCTAGCATAGACCAAGAACGTCGGCCCTGTTGGTAGACGCGCAGCTTCGACGGATCCGATATCCCTTCGGGCATGGGAAACGATACGGAGAGCGCATCATCGATAGGGGCGTTTGGATGCCACAGGCGATACGCGTCGCCCTGCGCGAGCAGCGAACCTGGACTCGGGGCCGTGGCCCGCTCGGTTCGAATGAAGAGCTTTCCGTAAGGGGTATTTGGACGCACGCGTATGCGGACGCCGTTCATCTCGGCTGTGCGTGCGGGCGCGCCCCGTTCGAAGACCAGGTAGCGAAACGAATTCTCCGCCACACGCGGATGCTCGACGGTAAACGTTGTTTCCTGCGATCCGGGCGACGGGTCGTAGGCCACGCGGTACGTTTTCGAATCGATACGCCGAAGCGGCAGAGCGTCGCCCGTTCCCGGAGCAGGGCGCAGGAGAGGCGCTTCACTTTCGCTGGCCGTAAACGCGACGGTAACCACAAGCCAACTGTCGAAACAGTCCACCGAGGCGATGCCCGTCGCGTTGTTGTCCGAGAACTTGGGTTCATCCAGTTGGAGAGGACGCGGCAAAACGGGTACCGCTAGCGTGGCGGCATTTCCCCGGAAATCTTCTGCGGTAATGTGAATTTCAGTTGGCCCGGAGGGCGCCTCAAACCATCCAGTCCGAGGGGTGTGACGGTAACTCTCCGTGCGGTTTCCAGTCCACCGCCACTGTAAAAGAAAGCGGCCCTGATTCATGAAATAGGGATGATACGCGACGACCCCGTCGGTATTGTGGGCATAGGAGACACGCTGATTCAGGTAGCGAAATACCTCACGGCCGTTCGATTCCGTTACGATCTCACGCACCCCCAAACGGGTATCGCCTCCGTTCGCCGGATCGACGACGTCGATGCCAAAGCCGACCTGACCCGTAATCGTAATAGGACTCGCGGCATAGTGGCCTCCGCCGTTGTTGCGCAGATTGAGTACGACGGGTAGGAGATCGCCGTTGATGGTCGAATCAGGTGAGCCCGGCGAAACGAGTAACTTGCGTAAGGTCGGCCGCGTCGTGTCCGGCCACTGAACACCCAGCTCGCTCGGGTCGATAGGGGTACCCTTCCGGTCGCGTAATTCGTAGTGTAGATGGGGAACTCCGATCCCCGTTTGACCGCTCTTCGCGATGAACTCTCCCCGAGAAACTCGGAAGCGATTGGCGGGGGGATATAAATCGACTGTGTAGTTTTTGCGTCCGTGTTGGGCGGCGCGGACGTAATCGCGAAGCGCGGGCGCGTAGTCATCGAGGTGGGCGTATACGGCGCTGTTCCCGTCATCGAATTGGACGTAAACCGCCTTTCCGTATCCGAACGGTGAACAACGGATGCGCGAAACATGCCCATCCGCAGCGGCGTATACCCGTTTGCCGATGGGCCCTGTTCGAAGGTCGATGCCCATATGGAATCGACCACGGCGATATTCCGCGAAGCTGCTCGTGAGCAGCCTCGGCAAATCGAGTGGCCAACGGTATTCTTCCGGTGCGTCGGCCTGGCCCAGGAACGACGTGAAAACTAAAGCGAGAGAGCTAAGAGCGTGCATGTGGTCCGTCCATAAAAAAACTAGCGGCGGTCCCGCTCGGCGAGGGGCACATTGTTGTCCAGGTCAAGAAATTGCTGCACCTCAGCGACGCCCTCGATGAGTTCCCAGACATAGTCACGGATTACATCGTTCGCTTTTTGGCCATAGAGCCTTATGCGCAACAACGGTTTCGCCATTTCCGGGTCCGCCTCTTTGCCTGGGGTAAAATCGATCATCTGAATGATATGGAAGCCGGCTTTGCTCTGGATGATGCCGCTTATTTTATTGGGTTCGAGTTTCATCGCCGCGTCCACGAGGAACGGAGGCAGCGTGTTGATGGGCGCCCTTAGGATTCCTGTATCTCCCGAGTTCATCCGATCCGAGGAACTCTCCCAGACCGCCTCAAAGCGCTGGCCGGAGCGGAGCAGGGCCATGGCCGATTTTGCGCGGTCGTGTGCGGATTCTTGGACGGTGCCTGGTTTCGGATCGGAGGCCCGGAAGAACATATGCCTGATAGCCAGCCTTTCGTCCTGGGTAAGTGCGCCCTTCTGTTCTTCAAATAATGTGTCGACTTCGTCGTCGGTTACTTCCATGTTACTTTTTTCAACGATCTGCTCAGATACTTTGTTAATAAGTAGGACTCGTTCAATATCGCGCAACACTTCGTCCTGGTCGGAGAAGCCGAGCCGCTTGACGACCTCGGCTTCGGTCGTTTCCATCCGTTTGACTTGGGCCTTGAAGGCATCCTTGACTGCACCGGGAGAAATTTCTATTTTTTGCGTGCGCGCCTCTTGAAAGAGCAATTCATCTTCAACCAATTCGTACATGCAGAAGAGGGCCAGTTCAATGCGTTCGCCATCGGGCAGCGTGATGGAAGTCGCCTTCTCGATCTTTCTGAGTTCTTGCGAATACAGATCCACAAATGCCGTGCTCGGAATGCTCTCGCCGTTCACCCGGGCGATGGGGCCATCGGGAACCGAGCGAAGGACCACATCCATCTTAGTCAGGTCGGGCGCTTGGGCGAAGCCCGACGCCGCGAGTAGTACGAGCGACACACAACAATACCCGGTCAGCCGCGATCCCCGTCGTTTTGAGGATTTGTTATACCGTGTTTCATTTACCGTTACCATGATGAGTTCCCTTACCACGTGCATTCCAATCGTCACTCTACGAAATAGGTGCCCCGTCCTCGTCCTCTTCGCCTGGGTCGGCTGTCTCGTCTCGGGCGGCATCCACGATCGCCTGGGCCTCGGCAGCATGGTGTGCCTCCAGCCGAGCCGCTTCCGCCATTTTTGTGTGGACGATTATGTTGACGAGCATAAACGTAAGCCCATACGCAATGACAAAGGACCAGCCAACGCGGACCGCCACAGTGGTCCAGGTCAATTCCTGTACGAAAAAGGACAGGGCCATCACAACTGTTCCTACGACGGCGCCGCCGACCAAGCCGAGGCGACCACCGTCGAGCACAACGATGGGTCGTTTTGACGATCTTGAACGTTGAGTAGCCACGGGCGAATGCTAACACACCCTCCGGGGCCGATTGAAGGCTGAAAAATGGGGGAGGGGCCGGGGGGTGCGGAAAAGGCCATGTAGACAATCGGAAAGTCCATGTAGACAATAGGAAGTACGCCATAACTGGGAAGGTTATGGCGCACTCATGGAGGAAGAACTACGGGACTATATAAAGTTGGCCGCGTGGCGCTGGGAAAGAGCGCCCCAACGATTTAGTCCCTTTCTTTCAACTATTGACATCCGTGTCACTTGCTTACCTCGACATCCTTGTCTCGGTCATCTGATAAACCTATCGGCAAGGAATGCCAAAAACTTTAACGGGAGGCGTGTTGGGATCTTAAACGCGAAGTCTTTTTTTCGTAGCAAGGAGGCGTCGTCCCGCGATATGAAATGCGATGGGCGGGAAGGGATTGCTTCACATTTGTTGTTAAGGAAGTTGTTCTCGAGAGGATGCCCACCCTCACCTTAATCCTCTCCCTGATGGAGAGGAAATCGTGTCTTGGATTTAGGAAGGCGTTCTACTTGAGCGCGATGATCTTTGAGGAGATTGTCTGGCTATCTGGTTGGGGTAGAAGCTTTCGCCTATTTGTCCAGAGGCTCCGACGGCATGTCGCCTTCATCTGTGGTAACCGTTTCGCCGACGCCGTTTGAAGATGTGGGCTTAACGTCCTCGGCTGGCTCAGGGGCGGGCGCGTCATCGGCTTCCTCTTCGGAGTTCTCCGTATCGGGGGAAGAAGACTCTGAGGAAGAATCCTTGGAGAACTCGTCGTATTCGTAGGTGCCGTCCACGTTGTATGGATCAGCCGAATAGTCGGCCTCGGGATGGTCAAAATTATCTTCCGCCGGATCGGTCATGCCGGTATCCTTGAGGGCGTCCCCGGTCAGGCTGTCGATGTATTTTTCGGGATCAATCTTCGAGAGCTTCTCAAGCTCTTTCTTGACCGGAACGATTTCCTTCGCGATGTCCCGTTGCGCGTCTGCGACATAGCCGCGGATGTCTTTCATCGTCCGGATGGCGATTTTCGCGAAGCCTGGGAATTTGTCAGGCCCAATAATGACCAGCGCAATACCCGCGAAGACCATGATTTCAGTCATACCGACACTGCCGAACATACCGTACCTCTACTTTCTGGACGCGCGCACTGTGACGCCCTCTTTATATTCTAGGCCACTTCCGACATAGAGTCCAGAAGGGATTATGAATTGGGGCTCTCCGTCCTCGGAGCCCCAATGTTGGCTGTACGGACTATTGGCTGTACGGACGACGGCGTAGGAGGGCTAACCCTTCGTTGGCTCGGGGATGTCATCGTCCGATTCATTTTTTCGCCGCTTGATTAAAACCAAGTAGGAAACCCAGATGCTTCCCTCGTATAGCAAGATCAGCGGTCCGGCCATCATGAGCATCGACAGCGGATCGGGTGGCGTGAGTAGCATACTTGCGACAAGCATTCCCACAATCGCGACGCGACGGTACTGCTTAAGAATAGCGGGCGTGAGCATACCCATGTAGACCAAGATAAACACCGCCATGGGAAACTGAAACGCGATTCCGAATCCTGCGAATCCTTTCAAGAGGAGGGAGGTCGTCTCGCTCATGCGCAACTGCACGATCGTGCCTTCCGGCGCGAAGGCCATCAGATACGGCATCACCAGCGGAAAAATGATGAAATACGCAATCGCGACGCCGATGACCGAAAGCGCCGTACAGCCGATTACCAGGATGCGAACCATGGTTCGCTCCTTGCGCGTCAATCCGGGAAAGATAAACCCGGACAATTCAAACAGCAGCACCGGCAAGGCTAGGAGAATTCCCCCGAACGCCGAAATCTTGAGGTAGACGAGGACGGTCTCAAGCGGATTGAGGACGATTAAATCCACTCCCCTCTCTTCGGGTTCTTCTTCTGTTCCCGCGTCGTCGTGATCCTCCTCGGTTTCCGCAGCCCCGGTCTCTTCCAGCATTTCTCCCTCAGAGGAATCACCACCGAGAAACGTGTCGCTGAATTTTTCGGGTACGACATCGAACCAATCCAGCATGCCTGGATCGGTCAACGGTTTCATCAGTAGAGGAACAATGTTTGGGGCTTGCCAGTAGCAAAGGACAAAGCCGATGGCGATGGCGATGCCGGAACGCACGAGGCGTATCCGCAACTCGCCGAGGTGTTCGGTAAAGGTCATCCGGCCTTCGGGGTCATTGCCGGGAGGTTCTTTTTTATCTTTGTCCGCGTTCGGGTCAGGAAGCGATTCCATAGCGATACCTTCTATTCGGTGAGGCCGTGTGGGGATACGCGCCGAGAAAGGCCCGCGCTAATCTGAAGTCAAGCCAAGGGTCGACGGTATCACCACTGCAAAGAAAGGGGCGGGGACAGCTCGTCGGGTCAAAAGAGGGACTGCTGCTCGCCTGGTGCAGCAGAGGACTCTCCTTCAACGTCTGGCGTCGCCGCGGGGGGGTCCGCAGAGGATCGAGGCAACGACGGGTTTGAATCCGATTCGTCGTCGGACTCGGTCGCAGCGTCCTGGTTCACGCCCAAATTTCCTGCAGGGCTCCCATCGCCTGTAAACAACCCACCCGGGCCATGGCCATCGGGCGATGCCACCCATTCTTTCAACATGCGCCCCGGTTTAAACGTCGCGATACGCTTCTCGGTGATCGGTACATCCTCACCGGTGCGCGGGTTTCTACCCATGCGCGCGTCACGGGTCTTGACCTCGAAGATCCCAAAATTCCGAATCTCAAGGCGTTGACCGTCCTGCAACGCCGAGACGATCTCGTCCAGTGTCTTCTGCACGATCGAAGACACTTCGTTTTGTGGAAATCCAAGTTTCGAAGCCACTTCCATCACCAATTCGCGTTTCGTCACTCAGCCTCACCTCAAACTTATCTAATGTTGTCCTGTTTTGGGCACGATTACATGCCACTTATTCCTTTGTACCACTCGCCCGCCGGCGTGAAGAAATAGAGCCCGGCAAGAGCGGCGATGATGACCACCAAAATTATGAGTTTCTTTGAACTGTCACCCATGCCGCTAGCCACTGGTTGGGTGGGGCCTCCGGCCGCCATCATAAAGATCTTTTCACCCATCTCCGCGCGGCCCTTCTTATCTTCGATGGTCCCCAGGGTCTCGTTGATGGAGATGAAGGCGCGGTGCCATTCGCCCTGTATTTTCTTTACAGCAATTTCAGACTGGCCGTATATCGATTCGAGATTTGTGGCGCTTGACACAATATTCATGGTGTTGCTATCAATATTGTAATCCGCCTGCAGCACTTCCTTGAGCACATTGTGCTCGCGGGCAAGCTTGCTTTTTATTTTGAGGAATTGATTTTCCAACTCCGCCTTGTTTGCGCCTGGACTGGGGTACGCGCTCAACACTTGGTTGAACAGTAGCCAGTCGTTCATGAACTCGCGGCACATGTTGACCCGACGGGTCATTTCGTCCACGAGCGTTTGTTGTTTTTTCGAGAGCTTTTTGGCCAATTTAGAACCGATGCTCCTCTATGGCTATGTCCCGTTTCAACGAGGCGATCTACGGACCCAATTTTTACGGGTTCCGTCTCGGCCGCAGGGTGCCAAGCAACGCCTATCCGAGACAACGATTACTGAAATTTGGTGAACCAACAGAATGACGTAATCTACCATAAGGTCGTGTCAAAGTCAAAACCCAACTCACTAATTTGGTTCCATAAGTCTACTC
>JAPYPO010000681.1 GCA_029937645.1 Candidatus Hydrogenedentota bacterium | reverse complement strand
TTATGTGGGTTGCCGCGACCAAATAACTGTCCTACGCGATTTGAACGGCGACGGAGAAACGGACTACTACGAGAATTTCAATAACGATCACCAAGTCACGGAACACTTTCACGAATTCGCCCTCGATTTGAAATTTGCCGCAGATGGAAATTTCTACTACACGAAGGGCGGACGTCACGGAGCGGATTCCATTACACCCCAACACGGCACGCTCATCCGCGTTTCGCGAGACGGGTCAAAAAGCGAGATCGTCGCGAACGGATTTCGTTCGCCGAACGGCCTGGGGTTGGGACCGGCGGGCGAAGTTCTCATCTCCGACAATCAGGGGCACTGGACTCCAGCCAATCGGATCAACTGGGTTGAGCCGGGTGGGTTCTACGGATACATGTGGGGCTACCACGAGGGGCAGGTGATCGAAGGCTATGACGAACCGCTCTGTTGGGTTCACAACGAAGTTGATCGATCGCCGGGAACCTTGGCCTGGGTTCCCGATTATCGCTGGGGGCCACTCGGGGGACGGATTATCACAGCATCCTACGGCATGGGCCAGATTCTTCATGTCATGCACGAGGAAATCGATGGCGTTCGCCAGGGCGGCGTCGTCAAATTCCCTCTCGAGTTTCACACGGGCGTTACGCGCGCGAAATTCCGCAAGCGGGACGGTCAGTTGTACCTCGCCGGCCTCTTTGGGTGGTCGAGTAACAAGACGCAGCCGGGGGCGTTCTACCGAGTTCGATATACAGGTAAGAAGGTTTACATGCCCGAGGAGCTTCGCATCGCTTCCGACGGTTTGTCCCTTACCTTCACCGACCCGCTTGATCCGGATTCCGCTACGGATCCCGGCAACTACGGGCTCAGCCGCTGGAATTACAAGTGGACACAACGATATGGAAGCCCCGATTTCAAGCTGGATGGCACCGAGGGCCGCGACCAACTCCAGGCCTCTTGGGCTGCTCTGTCTGAGGACCGGCGTACCGTCTACCTTGAGATCCCCGATATCGAACAAGCGATGCAGATGCAGATCCTCGTCAACATCAAAGCGGGCGACGGCGCACGTTTGCGTCACAAGATTCAACATACCGTGCATACTCTCGGAGGCCGAAGTGTGCGGGAATTATCAGGGCATATGGAAACAAGCGGCCTCCGCAGGTCGGAAACGCCGCCGGAATCCACAACTCGGGGCCTTGCCCAGACTATCGTTTCAGAAATGACGGGGGCTCGCGACACGCGTGTGTCGAGGCTCGCTGCCATCTATGTGGCCGAAGGCGAACCGCCTTCCCCTTTTCTAGCGCCGGGCCCGTTTCGGTCGACGTCGAATGGCTTTCTGAAAGCGGATTTCAACGAGGTCTTCCGATTCAGCGTCGAAGGCAACGGCCAGGCGGAGTTAAGTGTCAATGGCTCTCGCGTTTCCTTCGGAGAGGAGGTTGAGTTGCGCCAGGGTCTCAATCCAGTTTCCTTGAAGTATCAATCGCCTTCCAGGGGCTCTGCGGAGTTCCGTCTGTACTGGGAATCTTCTGACCTCTTCCGCGAGCCCGTGCCTGCCGAGGCGCTCGCCCGGCTCGACTCCTCCCCCGATCTCAAAAAAAGCTTACGCGCCCGAAACGCGCGAAGCCTCGTGACCCAACATCGATGTCTTCGATGCCATGCGCCCGATCCAGACGCCCTTGAACAAGGAATGCCCGAATTGCGTGCCGACGCCCCGATCCTGGACCGCGTGGGCGAAAAATACAACGCGCCATGGGTGATCGAGAAAATCCTGAATCCCGGCTCTTTGCACACCAAATCCTTCATGCCAAGTGTGCTGCGTGGACCGGACAAGAGCGAGAACCGGCGGGAGGCGGGACACATCGCCGCGTACCTCATGACTTTGTCAAATCCTGTGAATCCCATTTCGTTGTCCGCTGAACTTCGAGAAACTGGCGAGACGCTCTATAACAATCTGGGTTGTTTCACATGCCACCGTTTAGACGATGACGATCGCGGCGAATACCGATCACGTATATCGCT
>JAPYPO010000680.1 GCA_029937645.1 Candidatus Hydrogenedentota bacterium | reverse complement strand
GTGCGGCTACATATTTGCACCCCCTGTAAATAAAGGCCGGATCGCAATTTCTCGCCGGTTTTTCCTTTTTCGCTTTCGATGGTATTTCCGACGAATAGGATGGCACCCGCCAGAGTGTTCTCCAGACGCAATTGCTCGATTTCAGTGAGTGAGTCTTGCAGACGTCTGTGGAGATTCGCCTGGTCGTCGCTCTCAGGTTCTCGATTAGGATTCTCTGTATTCATTTCTCTTGCCGCAGAGGGGCATTTCGTAACGCAGCCGTAATCTAGGCTACGACAGTTTTGAACGCAGCGTGGAACGCCTGCAGTTGTAAGATGCCTTGAGTGGGTTGTGTATTGGGGATAGCGGGAGCCCAGCGGGCGCGCGTGAGCCGATCCAACAGAGGGCTCATTGTCAGTGCGATTTCCGAGGTCTCAACGAGGGGGTCAAGCTCATCGGCTCTTAGTTCCTCGGTCAATCTCCATGCGGTTTCCGCAGTCGATAACAGGTTAGGCCAGTTTATCCATCCTCGGCCATCAACTCCGTCGGTAAGGAACGGTAGGCTATCGGGCGTGATACGAAACGTGCGCTCGCGAGCGCTCCGGGATGAATGGACAACCCCGGAGTACTCCATATCGGTCATAACGTCGTGGATGGCCTTTTGTGAGTAGTAGAGCTCGCGAGCCACTTCTCGAGGGTGGCCCGCGCCGTTCAAAGCTAGATAAACCAGAACATCGCATCGGGCATTTACGCCGAAGAGCGCCCGTATTTTCAGAAACAGGCTGGGCAATGCATCCGGCGGAAACTTCTGTGAATACCCTCGGAGCGTAATCGGATTTCTAGTTAGTCCGTGGCTTAGAAAGGTTTCGTCGTTGTCGTTGGAGCACGGTAACTTACGTCCGTCTGGGAGGAAGAACAAGGCGCGATTCTTCTCGTTATGGCCCTTGATTTTCGCGAGCAAGTTCCACTTCATAGGATCTTCTCGCTGCGATAGCCAATCTGCCATCGCACCCAGAACTTCTCCGCCGCTGAAGGATTCTCGATTGAGAATATTTCTCATACGCTGTATATTCAGGAAGCGACCATTCTTCGTCAGCCAATCCATTACTTCATCGAACAGCCGCTGGTCGTATCGACCGATGGCGCACGTGAACAGCAGCAGCGCTTCGGGATCAACCACATGCCGCAACGTAATCTTCTCTTGACCAGCGATGCCCAAAGCGGTCCATTCCCGCCACAGGAAGCGTAGAAGCGTCTCCAAGTAGTCGTTTCTAAATGTTGTCAGCGACATCTTCATGGCCGAGTGTACCAAGTAGGCGCTTCATCAACATTCGGAACCCTGGTGACACATCATGGGTGAGCGCCCAACGAGCGGCTTGTGTCAACTCGTCTTTGGTTGGTTGCAACGCATCGAGGTCGCTCACATGGTAGCCACCCCTATCAACTGCCGCGTAAAGCTTGAAGTGAATCTGATCGACTCTGTCGATAAAACACACGGTCAGATGGCTGCCATACTCTTGAGCGTGCAGCCTCTCCCGAAATCCTTCGGGAAGCCCCATCTGGAACAAGCCTCCTTCGTCCCGGCTGGGGCCGTTGTTGAGCCAATTCTCAGGCAGTTGCATCGTCTCTGCCACTTCCCTCGCAGCGTGAAGCAACGAGTCCGGCAGAGGCACCGGGGCTATCAGTCCTTCAGAATCGTCGAGCAAGGCTACTACATCCACGTCCGAAGTCGTCCGCGAAAGGAGTCCCGTCACGATCAAAGCGGCACCGCCGCAAACCACTATCCCGACCGGTTGCGCCTCATTACGCGCAAGACGACCATCGAGAAGTTTGAAAACGGTGTCGAGTTGCTTCCCAGTTAGCGATTCCGACATACCTTTTACCTCTCGTTATAAGTGGAACAAGTATATCATAAATTTTCGAATTCCCAAAATGACCTGTTGTGGGCGTATGGGCAATTTATTCAGCCTAACCGTAGGGTCAGTTAACCAGGCTCTGAGCCATGATTGAGAAGGAGGATATGCCGATGGCAT
>JAPYPO010000679.1 GCA_029937645.1 Candidatus Hydrogenedentota bacterium | reverse complement strand
CCCATACCGAATCCGAGACGAATCTCGTCCTCGTCGGCGGCGGGCACAGCCACATCGAAGTGCTCCGCCAATTCGGCATGACGCCGGAGCCGAGGCTGCGTCTGACCCTCGTCGCGCGGGACTACCACGCGCCCTATTCGGGCATGCTCCCCGGCTTTGTCGCGGGCCACTACGATTTCTACCAGGCGCATATTGACGTGCGCCCGCTCGCGCGCTTTGCCGGGTGCCGCGTGCTCCACGATGAAGTCGTCGGCCTCGATCTCGCCAACCGCCGCCTTCGGTGCGCCAACCGTCCCGACGTTCCCTTTGATTATCTGTCCATCAATATCGGTTCGCGGCCGATGATCGCCAACATCCCCGGCGCCGCCGAACACGCCCTGCCCGCCAAGCCCGTGGAACGCTTCATTGAAGGCTGGGACCGCATTCGTGATCGGGCCTTCGCAGCTCTCGAACCGCTGCACATTCTCGTCGTCGGCGCCGGCGCGGGCGGCGTTGAGGTGACGCTTTCCATGCAGCACCGGCTGCGCAGTCTTCTCGCGGAGCGGGGAGGCAACGTCCCGGACATCCAGTTTCATCTCGCTATGAAAGATCACGAGGTTCTCCATACGCACAACCCCCGTGTGCGTGCAAAAATGAAAGGGGTACTCGAAAAACGCGGCGTCCAACTTCATATCGATTGCCGCGTTACTAAGGTCGAGGCTGGCATCGCGTATTGCGCGTCGGGCGATCCCATTGAATTTGACGAACTCATCTGGGTGACCAACGCCTCGCCTGCCCCGTGGATTTCCGAGTCGGGTATCGAGACGGACGACGCGGGATTTCTGGCTGTCGACGAGACGCTGCGCTCGACCTCGCATCCCTTCGTGTTTGCCGCGGGCGATGCGGCGTCGCTCGTCCATGACCCGAGGCCTAAGTCGGGGGTCTTTGCCGTGCGGGCTGGCCCCTTCCTGGCGCGCAACCTTCGCCGGATCGGCGGTTCCGATCCCGTGGAGAAGTTCAAGCCGCAGAAGAGGTTCTTAAACCTCATCAGCACGGGCGACAAGAACGCCATCGCATCGCGAGGACGCTGGGCGGCGGAGGGACGTCTGCTGTGGAAGTGGAAGGACTGGATCGACAGGCGCTTTATGGAAAAATACGCCAACCTGCCACTCATGGATGCCTCGGGCGGCGCAGGCGCGATGGATGACAGCAACATGCGTTGCGGCGGATGCGGTTGCAAGATAGGCGGGAGCGTCTTGTCGCGCGTTCTCGCAGACTTGGATCCCGTTAAGCACGACAACGTTCTCGTAGGCCTTGATCATCCCGACGATGCCGCGGTTATTAGGAGCGAGCCGGGGAAAGTCTCCGTGCAGACCGTCGATTTCTTCCGCTCCTTCTTGGATGACCCCTACCTGTTCGCGCAGATTACGGTGAACCATTGTCTAAGCGATATCTACGCTATGGGGGCGACGCCCGAAACCGCTTTGGCTATTGTGACGCTTCCCTTCGGCAGCGAGTCCACCCAAGAACAGCACATGCGCGATTTGCTCGATGGAGCTGTGAAAACGCTTAACGCTCACGACACCGCCTTGGTCGGAGGCCACACCACCGAAGGCGCGGAACTGGTCTTCGGCTTGTCGGTTCAAGGCACGACGGACGAAACCTCCCTCCTGCGCAAAGAAGGGATGCAACCCGGCGACCGACTCGTCCTTACGAAAGCCATCGGCACCGGGGTCATCTTTGCCGCCGATATGCGCGGCAAAGCCAAGGGCCATTGGGTTGAATCGGCCATCGCAGGAATGCTGCAGTCCAACAAAGAGGCCGCAACGTGCCTGTTCAAACACGGTGCGACGGCCTGCACGGACGTTACCGGTTTCGGCTTCGCGGGGCATGTGCGCGAAATGGCCGATCCCAACTCCGTAACTTGTAAAATCGAACTCGCCCGCATCCCTGTTCTACCTGGGGCCGAAGAAGCTTCTCGGCAGGGAATCGCTAGCACGCTCTATCCACAAAACAGCGCCGTTGAACGCTCTATCG
>JAPYPO010000104.1 GCA_029937645.1 Candidatus Hydrogenedentota bacterium | reverse complement strand
GGATGTGGAAGGCCTGCGCACGCAACTGTCGGCGTCATCGTGTGGCGTCTGCGGGACCCGGGACCCCGCCCAGTTCGATATCTCAGGGCCCGCCATCGAGGGCGAAGGCCCAGGCGATCTTGATTCGGCGAAGGTGGGAGGCATGTTCGAGGAAATGCGGGAGGCGCAACGCGAGTTTGACGTCACCGGCGGCGTTCACGGCGCGGCGGCCTTCCCTTCCAAAGGCGCGGCCCTTGCGATCCATGAAGACATCGGACGGCACAATGCAGTGGACAAGGTCGTGGGCGCGATGCTCGAAAGCGGCAACCTCTCGTCGGCGCTGTACCTACTCGTAAGCGGCCGTGTCTCCTACGAAATCGTTTACAAGGCGTATCGCGCCCGCATACCATTCCTACTGGCCGTGTCCGCTCCGTCCAGTATGGCCGTCGAAACGGCGGATCGCATGGGGATAACCCTCGCCGCCTTCTGTCGAGACGGTCGTTTTACCATCTACACACATTCGGAACGCCTCGGAGCGATTCTGTCTGAGGAGGCGTGATCATGAGCGAAAAACGAAAACGCTGGAACCCAGCAAATTGGGCCAGTCTCAAGCCCTTCGGCTTCGGCGAACAACGGCCCAATAACTACGCCGAACTCGTCCACGCGCTGATGGAAAACCGGCACGACTTGCGCCACGCGTGGCGTATCCTTAGCGAAGGGGTCTGCGACGGCTGCGCCCTGGGTACGACGGGGATGAAAGATTGGACGCTCGGCGGCGTCCACCTGTGCAACATTCGATTGCGCCTACTTCGCCTGAATACCATGCCGGCGCTCAACACCCATGTGCTCCAAAACCTTGCGCCGCTACGGAACAAGCCGGGCGACGAATTGCGCGACATGGGGCGCCTTCCCAATCCGATGGTTCGCCGAAAGGGCGACGCGGGCTTTAGCCACCTGTCCTGGAAAGAGGCGCTCGATTTAATCGGCGACCGGATTCGAGCCACAACTCCGGACCGTACCGGCTACTACCTGACGAGCCGGGGCATCCCGAACGAAACCTACTACGTCGCCCAGAAATGTGTCCGCGCCATGGGCTCGAACAACATCGACAATGCCGCCCGCGTCTGTCATTCGCCCAGCACCGTCGCGTTGAAACAAAGCGTCGGCGCGGGCGCGTCAACGTGTTCCTACAAAGACTGGCTCGAGGCGGATCTGCTGGTATTCGTCGGTTCCAACGTCGCAAACAATCAGCCCGTAGCGACCAAATATATCCACTACGCCAAGAAAAACGGCGCGCGCGTCGCCGTAGTCAACGCCTATCGTGAACCGGGAATGGAGAACTACTGGATTCCCTCCGTGCCCGAGAGCGCCCTCTTTGGGACCCGCATCGCCGACGATTTCTTTCTGCTCAATATCGGTTCCGACGTGGCTTTCTTCAACGGCGTCATGAAACACATGATCGAAAACAATTGGTGCAACGACGAATTCATCGCCGAACACACGCACGGCATCGAGGCGCTCCGCGAATCGCTCGCCGCGCAAAGTTGGGAGCAACTCGAAGCGGTTTGTGGTGCTTCGCGCGAAGAAATGCGTGACCTGGCGAAACAAGTCGCCAACGCCGAGAAGGCCGTATTCGTTTGGAGCATGGGCGTTACCCAACACCAGCATGGCGTGGATAATGTGCTGTCCGTGATCAACCTGGCCCTCACCAAGGGATTTATCGGGAGGCCGGGCTGCGGCCTCATGCCCATCCGCGGACACTCCGGCGTTCAAGGCGGGGCGGAGATGGGCGCCTACTCGACGGCCTTCCCCGGCGGCAAACCGATCAACGAAGAAAACGCCGCCGCACTGAGTAGAGCCTGGGCTTTCGAAGTTCCGGCAACGCCGGGCATGAACGCGCCCGAGATGATCGACGCCGCCCATCGTGGCGAATTGGATGTGTTATTTTCCGTGGGCGGGAATTTTCTGGAGGTTCTGCCCGACCCGAATTACGTGAAGGAAGCAATGGCCCGCACGCCCCTACGCGTCCACATGGATATCCTGTTCAACCGATCCATGCTCGTGGATCCGTCAGACATTGTCCTCATTCTGCCCGCGGCGACCCGCTATGAAATCCCCGGCGGCGTCACAGAAACCAGCACGGAGCGCCGCGTCATTTTCTCCCCAAAAATCGACGGGCCCACTGTGGGCGAAGCGCGGCCCGAATGGGAAGTCTTCGAAGAAATCGCGCGACGCGTCCGACCCGACATCGACTTCCGCCTCATGTTCAACAGCACGCGCGATATTCGCGCGGAAATCGCCAACGTCGTCCCATTCTACGACGGCATCCAGCGCCTCGAAAGGGGGGGCGACCAGTTTCAATACGGCGGCAGCCATCTCTGCAAAGACTGGGCCTTCGGAACCGAAGACGGGAAGGCGCGATTCGCCGCGCTCGAGCCCCCTGAGGCACCGGGAGGCGACGGAACCTTCGTCGTGAGCACGCGCCGGGGCAAACAATTCAACACACTCGTCCACGAATACAAAGACTCCATTACAGGTGCGCAACGGGACGAGATCTTCATGGCCAAAGGCGACGCCAGGCAATTGGACTTGCGCGAAGGCGATGGGGTCCTCCTGCGAAACGGCGACAAGGAATACCGCGGTCGAGTGCGGCTCGCGCCCGTCAAGCCGGGCAATCTCCAGATCCATTGGCCGGAAGGGAACGTATTACTCCACCCGACGAAGCGAGAGCCGCAGTCGGGCATTCCCGATTACAACGCGGTCGTCACCGTAGAGAAAGCCTGATTGCGTGTCCGACACTGAAAAACTCCCATCGAGGGTCGCCGCGATCATATCTTGTTACAATGCCGGTCCGCGCGTGATCGGCGTTGCGGAAGGCTTGCTCGAGATCCTCGACCGCGTGATCGTAGTTGATGATGGGACGACCGATGGTTCGGTCGACTCGCTGCGCTCGCTGCCCGTGGACATCGTCTCGATCCCAACCAACCTCGGCAAGGGCCACGCTCTCCTTGCCGGATTCAAGCGAGCGCTAGAAGACCCAGCGGTCGAATGCGTCGCCTGTCTCGACGCCGACGGCCAACACGACCCCAAGGAATTGCCGCGCCTCTACAAGGCCTTCGCCGAGCAGAACGCCGACTTCCTCATCGGCGCGCGTGAATTTGGAGGCGAGCAGGTTCCGCTGCGAAGCCGGATAGGAAATGAGGCCACCGTGCGCGCCGTCAGTTGGTTAATTGGAACCCGAATCCCCGATACGCAATCCGGCTACCGGATTCTATCCAAGCGGTTCCTCGATGAAATCATCCCAGGAATGTCGGGTGGACGCTACGAGACCGAGATGGAACTGTTGGGCCATGCAATTCGAGGTGACTTCACCTTCGTATCCGAGCCCATCAAGACCGTCTACGAAAAGGGGAACGCCTCCTCGCATTTCCGCAAGATACGGGACTCGTGGCAGATCTACCGGGCGCTCGTGCGTGACGCGTGGCGCGCAAGGAAGGAGCACCGTAAATTCTAACCCGGTATCACATCAGTTCCAGCGCGAAGCGTCCCAAAAGTTCTAGGGAAGGGGGGACGTTTTTTCAAAAACGGTTTTCCCCAAGGCACAGGTCGTATAAACCTAAAGCAATCGCCTTCGGCGTCGTGGCGATGGCCGCTGGCGGCGCTGCCGTTCCCCCGCCTTTTTCTTGCCTGGGGGATGGTAGAGGGAAAGAACGCGTGGCGCTTTCTCCCATTCTTCTCGAGGGATGTTGTGGGCGAGGGCGCGCTCGATGGATTCCAACTCCTTGTACTCCGTCGGCGAGACAAAGGTAATCGCGTCGCCTTCCGCTTTTGCCCGCGCGGTACGGCCGATACGGTGAATGTAGTCGTCAGGGTTCGGTGGGATGTCGTAATTGAACACATGGCTCACGCCATCGATATCCAGACCGCGCGAGGCCACATCCGTCGCAACCAACACGTTGTATTTCCCGTTCTTAAATCCATCCAATGCTTGCTGCCGTTGCCCCTGCGAGCGGTCGCCGTGGATTTGCGCAATATTGTACTTCTTTTTGCGAAGGGTATTTGCCAAACGTTCCGTGCGTGATTTCGTGCGCAGGAAGATCAGGGCCGAAGAAATATCTTCCTCATCCATAATTTTCGTGAGCAGCGCGGTCTTGTCTTCGGCGCGGACCGGATAGAGCAGTTGGCGAACCGTATCGACGGGCTTCGCGATGGCCCCAACGCTTACGCGTTCGGGTTCATGCATCATCCTCTCGGCCATGCGAGAAATTTCGTTGGGAAACGTAGCCGAGAACATAAGCGTCTGGCGACTCGAAGGCAGTTTCCGAAGAATCCGCTGGATATCCGGCAAGAAGCCCATGTCCAGCATTCGATCCGCTTCATCCAGTACCAGAATTTCCAACTCATCAAACTTCACATTGCGCCGACCCATCTGATCGATAAGGCGGCCCGGAGTGGCGACGATAACCGTCATGCCTTCCTGCAACTGTTTAGCTTGCTTGTCGATGCTGACACCGCCGTAGATAGGCACGGCCTTAATGTGCATCGCCTTCCCGAGAGTGTTAATCACTTCATGCACTTGGGTGCAAAGCTCCCGCGTTGGGAGAAGCACGAGCATAAGGTTTCGCTTAATCTTTCCCTGCGCAAGCCGTGTGAGGCTTGGGAGAGCGAAGGCGAGCGTTTTGCCCGTGCCCGTTTGTGCGACGGCCACCAAGTCCTTCCCCGTCAACGCAAGGGGAATGGCCTGTTCTTGGACGGGAGTTGGTTCCGTAATGTTCTGTTGATTTAAGACATGCAGGCAACGCGGGTCAATTTCAAATTCATCAAAGGTCATGCAGTTGTTCATTTCTGCCGGGGATATAGAATAGGCCGGACTTCGTTTGGGGAGAGAGTCGACGTACTGACAGGCAGCAACGCGCGCACCGATGGGGCGTGGTGGGTTCGAGAGGGTTCGAGAGCTGAAACCGGTCATCGACCGTCAAGGTCAAAGCATTGATAATCATGTGCTTAGTGCAAAGTATACGGGATGCGGACGCCGTGTTCAAACTCGGATTCGTGGCTTGCCCGCTCTTGCCTCAGGGGAATGTACTTCGTGGTATACTTATCTAGCGGACAATCGCTTCGGAGTGCTGAAACGTTGCCCTGCTCGGATCGGGGAGTGTTGAGTCATGCGCGAAAAATTTCGAGATGCTGATAAGGCGGCCAGCTATCTGAGTTCGGGATTAAACAAAGATTTCCCGGATGCGGTGGCCGAAGTGATTCATATGGTCAAAAAGCGGCCCAAGCGCACCACATGCGAAGTGCGCGAAATTGGTCCAATCCTGCAGACCATGTGCAAGGATTTTCCGATGGCATCGGTCGATTACCACCCCGAAAACTCCTACGGCTTCGTCGCCGAAGTCATGAGCCACGGCGAGAAAAGCAACTCCGTGTTCAAGAAACGCAAGCGCGATCGTTCCAGAATTATCGTTCTGCTCACGCGCATTTCCGGACAAGACGTGATAGTGGGGTCGCGGGTGGTCCCGTTGGACGACGAGCCCGCGATTTCCTAGCCCCCGAAATTTCCCGCTGATCCTCTTACGCGCGGAAACGATCCAACCCGAGGAAGGCGATGGGATGATCGGTACGACCGATCATGGCCAAATCAGCCAGAATCTCTCCCACCACACACGCAAACTTAAATCCATGGCCCGAGAATCCCGCGGCAATGCTCACATTCGAGAACTCCGGGTGCCTATCGACGACGAAGTTTTTATCGGGCGTATTGCTGTACATGCATGTGGCATGTTGGCGCAGTTTCGGCTCCAGGTCGGGGAACGTTTCCGACAAGAATTGCCGAACGTCGGTCTCCTCCCCGGGCAGCAGATCGCGTATCAGCGACGACGGGTTCTCAACCGGCGGGCCGTCAAAATGCTGCGCCACCTTGAGGCCCATGCCGTCTATCGACGGAAATCCGTAAAACGGCCCGCGTTCACTCTCGACGAAGAATACGGGAAATTGTGGTGCCTCGAATTTCGCGAGCGTGGGGGAGTCGTACCAAAATTGGATCTGGCGCGTCACGTTGAGATCCACTCCCACCGACGCCAGCGCGGGGCCCGACCACCCGCCCGCAGTCAAGATGAGGTGGTGCGCGAATAATTCGCCATTACTCGTCACCACCGTCACACCCTTCGAATCCGCGCGCCAATCGAGGACCTCCGTGCCCGTCCTCGTTTCCGCCCCATTCTCGATGGCCAAGCGCGCATGGTGCTCGACGCATTTTTCAACATACAAGTATCCCGCGATAGGATCCCAATACCCAACGGCGTCGTCCGGCACATGAAACTGAGGAAACCGCTCGCACAACTTCGGCGCGGGCATCCGTTCGTGGGGCAAATCGTGCTTGGCATAACAGGCATCCAATCCCACGATGGCCTCCGAATCCTTCCCTCCAAATACGACCATTCCGCTCTTCACGAACAGCGTTTCACCGGCCTGCTCTTCCAGCGACTGCCAAAGGTGGTACGCGCGGCGCAACAATGGAACGTAGTCGGGATGCTCGAAGTAGGCTTGCCGGATAACCCGGACATGGCCATGAGAACTTCCCAAGTTATTTCCAATTTCGTGCCGTTCAATTCCGCAAACCGACACCCCCCGCCGCGCGAGGTGGTACAGCGCCGCGCTCCCCATGCCCCCAATCCCGAGCACGATAACATCAAATTCTGATAATCGACTCACTTACTGCTCATCCTTCGCGCGCGTCCATTCTACGGTGCGTCCGATGAGCGAAATACCAAGGTACCCTCGAACGAAAAGCCGATCATCTCCATCGTCCGCTTTCGTCAAGCGCAGCGTGGCTTTGTAGTGCTTTCCTGAATCGGGATCATACGCGCGGCCCTCATCCCAGCGACTCTTTTTGGAATTGTAAACGAACGCTTTTAGGATCACACTCCCCAGCAATGGATCCTTTCGCCGGGATTCGTCTGGGTTATTCCAATCCTCCAATGTATCCGTTACCTTCATTCCACGTTCTTCGTATACCTTGTCATGAATCCAGACCAGCTTCCCGTAGTAGTGGGTTTTCTTCTTGGTGCCCGCCTCGCCAACGGTTTCGACCTCCTTGGAGATTTCAATGATCGATTCCCCACCCTCCGTCAGCCATCGACCGACCAGCTTATCCCCCAAATCCCCCGGCCAAGCCGCCGGCGACCCGCACACCATCAGCAGAGCCAAGGCCCACCCAACGCGCGCGGTGGCCCCGAAAAACATAAAATATTCCCTCATTCTCCAACACCTCGTGGGCCCAATTCGTGAATGGCCTCGTATCCGATTGCGTTTCAATAATTCTATCTCAAATTCTCCAGACAAGCCTTAATAATTGCAGAGTTGTAAGCCGTTTAATTTCAAGTATTTCGCTCAAATATACACTCTATATAAAGAAAATATAGCAAAATATGTATAAAAACACTTGCAATCTGCGCAATCCTGATGTACAATTAATTCAAACGTGAGTAGTAAAAGGCTTAGGCCTTTTAAACAAGCCTGCGTTTAGAGCATAGGTACTCGCCTGTTGGTGGGAAATACAGGTAGTCGGGGACCCTGGACAGAGGTGGCCGCGTAGGGGTTCGCAGAGGTGGCTTTGAGAGCAGGGGCGGCAATGCCGTTTCTCAGAGCCAAAAGAAGTAGTTCCCTGAAGGAAAAGACGCAAAATGAACGTTAGAAGGAAACGACACTAGACGGCAAGACAAAATTATCCTCACTCCAAAGCCCCTGCTCGGCCCCCCCTTCCACAGCACATTCGAGCAGGGGTGTCTTTTTTGCGGGCAACTACAGGCTGATGAATATCGGCGCTGGCCGTTAAAATTAAACAAAAAAAGAGCTGCGCGCCATTCGGCTCGCAGCCTATTGAAACCCTCGAAGGGTCGCCTGTTAGGTAATTCGAGGCATATAGAACCTGCCATCCTCCGCATGGAGGAGTGAGAGAGGCAGGAGTACTGTATGCTCCGAATTAAACATGGTATTGATGGTGTTCTTTCGAACGAAATCCATTGTACCCGCTCGAGAGCACCAGAGTCAATGCCGTTCCGGCGCCTCCTTGTTGAACCACGAATGGATACGAATGAACACGAATGTTTTCACAATTCGTGTTCATTCGTGGTTCCCTCTCTCAATCCAATTTACCGCGTAGCAGCTTAGGCCACCAGCTCTGTTGGTGGTTATTGACTGGTAGGCAGTTTGACGCGATATCAACGCTTCGCTTAACGTCGGACGATGGCACGTGATCGAGCGGAATCAGGAAGAAATCGCGGGGATTAGGAATACCTTGCCTGGTCAAGTCTAGGCGATCCCTTTCTTAGGCCGTACTCCCCAATGGACAATAGAAGAAATTCGCGGTATCATTTAACTAAAGAGAGATGTTCTTTATAGGAAAAGACTTTCGCTAACCAGTTGTTATTAAACGCCTTATACCTCTTTGTTCGTGGTGATCGTGCCCTGCTGTATGGTAAAGGACTACGCCACGGGACGGAAATGGGTGCGTACTGGGCACACCATTTGCTTCATTTAGGCCGGGAATTTAACATTGTGCTCGTGGGTAGAAGCAGCGAAGCGTGTGTCTGGCTACTCCCAAACGAGCCTACCGGTCGGATCCACCGCTGCTACCGATAGTACGAGCGACTATGAAAAGGGGTACGGACCATGGGGCATGGGAAATGTTAATGCGAAATTACAATATCGCGCTTGGACTCGCGCTTGGGCTGACCGTTTATCTGGTCGGCATCCCCCAATCTCTCGCCGAAGCTCCGCCTACGGTCAACATCCGTGGGCAACTTTTCGATGGCAACGGAGCCGCCATAAGGGGGTTGCGAAGTTATAGCGTCCGGTTTTTCAATGCCGAAACCAACGGCACCCAGTTGGGCGCCGACCTATCCGGCACCGTCACCGTATCGGATGAGGGGATTTTCAATATCTCAGCTACCTTGCCCGTCGAGGTGCTGTCGAGCGTGGAGGCGTGGTACGAGATTTCCGTGGACAGCAATGCAACGCCCAACGGCCTTGACGCCAACGATCGATTTCCTCAGCGTGTGAAGATCGAGAGCGTACCCTTTGCGCTGTACGCGGGCGAGGCCGGCCATGTTGATGCGGAAGATGTAGGCACAGGAAATATCGATGATGCGGAGTTTGATGCGCTGGACGGCGTGACCAATCCTATTCAGTCTCAATTGAATGCCAAACCCAACAGCGCGAACGTCTACACGACGACGGAATTGGACGCGTCACAGGCCGAGCAGAACGCGGCGATCGTGTTGAACGCTACCGGTATTGTGCAAAATGCAGCGGACCTCGCATTGAAGTCGAGTTTTGCCTGGGTGGTGGCCAATGCATCGGTCGCGGCCTTGCCGAATCACGGCTATATCGCAGACAGTCCCTCTGTGCTCACGGTTATATTGCCGCCGACCGCCTCGTTGACTATGGGCGATACGGTGCGGGTGAGCGGGTTGGGGGAGGGCGGCTGGGTTATCGCGCCAAATGCGGGGCAAGAAGTACTGCTGACCTCTCTTGGTATTTCGAGCAATACTGGGGCCTGGTCGGAGGTAACGGCGCTGGGCAGCCGGAAGTGGTATGGCGTCGCGGCATCGGCGGACGCTACAAAATTGGTCGCCTGTGATTTTGGCGGCGTCCTGTACACCTCTACGGATTCGGGGGAGAATTGGACGCCGCGAATGACCGATACCAACCGCTTTTGGTGGTCTGTGGCATCGTCGGCGGACGGAACAAAACTAATCGCGAGCGATCAGAGTCCAGGCTATCTGTACACCTCGACGGACTCGGGGGTCACCTGGATTCCGCGGATGACGGATGCCATTCGAGGCTGGTACGGGGTCGCGTCCTCGGCGGATGGAACGAAGCTCGTCGCCTGCCATAACGATGGTTTTCTCTACACCTCGACGGACTTGGGAGCGAACTGGACGCCGCAACTGATTGACACCAATCGCGGCTGGTACGATGTCGCGTCGTCGGCGGACGGTACGAAATTGATCGCGAACGTGCTCTTCGGCTACCTGTACACCTCGACAGACTCCGGGGCCAACTGGACGTCGCGGTTGAACGACAGCAACCGCATCTGGCGTAGTGTTGCATCGTCAGCACAGGGCACGAAACTGGTCGCGGGCAATTCTTCCAACAATCTCCACACCTCGGCAGATTCCGGGGCGTCCTGGACAGCGCGAGAATCGGCAGGAAACCGATCGTGGTGGAGTATCGCCTCATCGGACAGCGGCACGAACCTCGTGGCGGCAGATTTCGGCGGTTTTCTCTACACCTCGGCAGATTCCGGGGCGAGCTGGATTCCGCAGACGGAAGCCGATAGTCGCAAATGGCAGTCGGTAGCAGTTTCGTCCAACGGAACGAAGATTATCGCCGGTGTGTCGGACGGGTTTATCTATACCTTTAACATGGGGGTTGAGGAGACCGTCAGTTCGGGGATAACGGGGGGAGCCGAGGCCGCCCTAGAGCTTCAATATATTGGCAACGGAACGTTCCGGGTCTTGAGCTTTGTCGGCTCCCTGGGAACAAGTTGAAGGTTTTCGGTCGCCTCCTATGTCCATGCCGACGCTAAAACGTTTTTTCACGGTTGCCTTAACGCTTGGGCTGACCTTCCTGCCCGAGGCGCTTGCCGACCCGAACGGCAATGGCGCTGGACTTATGCTGCCCACATCCGACAACTGGTCGGGTGCGGAAGCTTCCAACGCAAATAACGCGCGCCTAATATCGATAGGTACTTACGAAGCAGCCCAAACTACGCCCAATCCCCTGGGCGCTTCCTTGACGCTTGATCCGCTGCTCGTCCTCATCGGCAATAGTGGCGAAGGCGAAGGTGAAGGCGAAGGCGAAGGCGAAGGTGAAGGTGAAGGAGAAGGAGAAGGCGAAGGCGAAGGAGAAGGAGAAGGAGAAGGAGAAGGAGAAGGAGAAGGAG
>JAPYPO010000678.1 GCA_029937645.1 Candidatus Hydrogenedentota bacterium | reverse complement strand
AATCGATGCCGGCGGATCTCAAGATGACTCTTCCAAATGGGAAATCCGGGTTATAGACATTCCCAGCAGCGCGATCCGGCTGGAGGCCTGTGATGCATTGGTCGAGTTGAACTACTTCCGCAGATGTGTTTACGAATCCGGCGACCAGGGTGCCATCGATATGTGGGGGAACCCGCTCTATCGTGGAAATATCATTCGCTGGAACGACTTCGATAGCATCCTCGCCAGCGACATGCACCGTGGCGCGGCGGCCATCCGTCACGACGATTTCATCAGCGGCTTCATGGTTGCCGAGAACGTCATACGCAGGGGCAGTGGTTGGGGCGCCTTCGGGGCCGTGCAATTCAACCAGGGCACGGACAGTTACGTTGAGGGCAACGTGATCGTCGATTGGCACAAGGCTTTCTCGGGAGGCTCCATACCAGGGGAGCGGTGGGCAGAGGTGATCTTGAAACACGGCAATTCTAAGAAGATGCTGTCCGAGACGGACTGGAAATCGGAGGCGTGGCGTAAGAAGTACCCGATGGTGCGCGACCTCCTCAACGGCGACGACAACCGAAACTATGTGATTGGAAATCTACAGCTTGGGACCGGCGAGCGGGGCGGTGTAGGGCGTGCGCTCAATCTTGCTAACCGTAGGGGCAGCAAGGATGTCCACGGAGCAACGCTCGCTGAGTTAAAACCCCACCTGGTGCCGTGGCATCCGATACCGCTTGACCTCATTGGCCCCTATTCCGAGTGAATGAGACGCAGCCGCCTTTCTCTAACCGTTTATCGTGAGATTTATGCGAAGTCGAATCTTCTCGCCTCTCTCGGATAGAATGGCTTAGGTTATGAAGCCTCATGTGGGCAGTTGATGTCGCAAATCCCATCGGTTTAATAACATTAGTGGGTTGTGATCAGGCGCGGTTTCAGAGAACATTCTGTACATGTTTTCATCTCAAACTATAACGTGTTGCGCGATCATCTGGATAACAGTCTCGTCGGCTGCGTTGGCTGTAGAGGGCAGCGTCGATTTTGATCGCGATGTACGCCCTATCCTCAGCGACAATTGCTTTCGCTGCCACGGCCCGGACGCCGCAAAGCGAAAGGGGAAACTACGCCTCGACACGAAAGAAGGGTCGCGGGCCGCGCGTGACAGTGGACCGGCGGTCGTGCCGGGTGACCCGGAATTGAGCGTCCTCGTCGAGCGGATATCGTCAGACGATCCCGATGTACGGATGCCTCCGCCGGAAGCCAAGAAGACTCTGGACGAACAGGAACGCGCCCTCCTGCGCCGCTGGATCGAAGAGGGCGCAGATTGGTCGGAGCACTGGGCGCTGTTGCCGCCTGAAAAATCCATTCCGCCCATGATCGAGAAAACCTCATGGGCGCGAAATCCGATTGACAATTTCATCGCCGATGGACTGAAGGGAATGGGGATCAGCCCTTCGAAGGAAGCATCGAGACAAACATTGATTCGGAGACTGAGCCTCGATCTGCTAGGACTCCCCCCCACCCCGAATGAAGTTCAGGCTTTCCTCACCGATACTTCTGCCGACGCCTACGAACGCCTCGTGGACCGCCTCCTCGTGTCGCCGCACTACGGCGAGCGCATGGCCTGGCCGTGGCTCGATGCGGCGCGCTACGCCGATACCAACGGGTATCAAGGAGATGGCGAACGCACCATGTATCCCTGGCGCGATTGGGTGATCGAGGCCTTCAATGAGAATATCCCCTTCGACCAGTTTACCGTTTGGCAGCTTGCCGGCGACTTGCTGCCCAATGCCACTCAAGAACAGAAAATCGCAACGGGCTTTAATCGCAACCACATGATTAACGGCGAGGGCGGGCGTATAGGGGAAGAGAATCGGATCGAGTATATTTTTGACCAGATTGAGACAGTCGGCACCGTGTGGATGGGCCTCACGCTTAATTGCTGCCGTTGCCACGACCATAAGTACGACGCGATAACGAACGAAGAGTATTACCAGTTTTTCGCGTTCTTCAATCAGACGCCCGTGAATGGAAAGGGCAGCAA
>JAPYPO010000677.1 GCA_029937645.1 Candidatus Hydrogenedentota bacterium | reverse complement strand
AGCGGATACAGAAAGTCCAATGTTTCCAGTGCGGATGGTTATTTGCGAGGCACAGGTGTGTCGGATAGACGGGGAGTGTGTCGGATAGACTTAGCGCTGGCAGTGAATCCTATTTACTTGCCGGCTGCACGAGTTCGATGCGTACGCCGTCAGGGCCGTCGATAAATGCAATTCGCAGGTCACCGTAGGGCTGGGGCTCGAGTGTGAACTTGACGCCCTTGCTTTTCAGCACCTCGGCTGCCGCGTCAAGATCGGCGAAACTCCAACCGAGGTGATCGATGGAGCGACCGATAGTGGGCTCCTTCGCTTCGGGATCGTAGTGGATGATGAGGCGCACCCCGTCTTCTCCGAAGGCGATAGTTTTCAACGCCCCGATACCTTTGTAATCAGTAATCTCTCCACCGAACATTTCCTGATACCACTTAATGGTGGCGTCCGGGTCGGCGGAGACGAGGTGGAAGTGGTGGAAACCGAGGAGGTCGGGATCTTCGACAACCTCAATTACGGTTCCCCAAGGGTCTTCGACCCGGGTCCGTTTGCCAATTTTATTTTTGTGTATACCTGTCAAGATTTTCACGCCTGCTTCTTCGAATTGAGCCATCTTCGCTTCAATGTCGGGGACAGAGAATCCAATGTGATCGACCGCGCTGCCGCTGCTGCCTGGAAAGCCGGCTTCTTTCTCAAAGAATACGAAGACGGTGTTGCCGAATATCGCAACGTTTCCTTTTTTTTCGCCGTCGAAGGTGTCGGCGTACCACTGCGCGCCTTCCTCAGCGTTGGTGACTGTGAGGTGCATGTGGTGGTAGAGAGCCTCTTCGGCCATGGCGCCCGCGCAGAAAGTCAGCGCGAGAAAGGCGGTCGCGATTCGAGTTTTCATGGTTTCATCCTCTGTATGTGGAGCGATAATTGGCGGCGTAGTAGGCTGTATATCTTCAGCGAAAGTGGGACACATTGTTCGTTTAGATGAATTAATCACGGACTCATTTTCGAATCCGTCCGCGGAAATGTACCCGTTGCGATCTCTTCAGCGAATCGTCCGTGGTTATTTTTCTTCCGGGATCTCTACCATCACTATTTGACCGTTTAACCCGCCCAGCGCGACGGATTGATCATCCGGATTAACAGCGATCGCATACGCCCATCCGTCGATTCCGGGCAGAACTTGCGTGACCTTGAGTTCATCTGGATCAATGACGCGCACTTGACCGTCCACGCAGGCCGCCAAGAGACGGGTGCCGTCATCCGTCCAGGCGATGTTTAGCGCTTCGGACTTCAAGCGAGCGTAACGAACCATTCGACCGATCGTCGGCTGCCAGAATCGTATCGTTCGATCTTCCGAGCATGACGCGAGCATCGGCAAGCCGCCCTCAGCCGGACGCAGCGCGAGCGCGTGCACGGGCTTGGTGTGCTGGGTGAGGGCACGAATGAGGGCGCCCGACTCTACATCCCAGACACGCAGGGAGTTATCCGTGCTAGCGGACACCAGTGTCTTACCGTCGTCCAGAAGGCACGTCGTATTGACGCCTCGTGAATGCCCTTTCAATGTGAGGAAACTCGCCTTCTCGTCGAGAGCCCACAGTTTGATCTCGCGATCGACACTTCCGCTAATTAGCTTCTCGTCATCGAGCCAAGCAACCGAGCGAATGGCGTCTTTGTGTTCGGTGAAGTTGGCGACTCGAGTTCCGGTCGGCCACGCAAAGACTTCGAGAAACCCGCTTTCGGCTGGGAGTCCGCCGCCAACCGCGAGGTGTTTGCCATCGGGTGAAAATGCTAGGCAATGCAAATTCAAGGCGGCGGTCTTAAGAGTCCTTTGCTGAACCCGATCCGGCCAACTGAGCACATCTATGCCCGATTGGCTTACGGCCACTATGGATTTCCCGTCAGGAGCGAAGAGAAGGTCAACGACGGGCGGTTTGGTTGCGCTGGCCGTCGCGGTTAGAGCGCCAAGCAGGAGGAGTACGCTAGACAGGCGTTGGAGTTGATTGATTGGATTTATCATGGATTCTCTCATATGGGTATAAAACT
>JAPYPO010000676.1 GCA_029937645.1 Candidatus Hydrogenedentota bacterium | reverse complement strand
CTGCGTTTCCTGCGCGGCTTTGGTCTCTTTTGTCATCGGCAAATGGTGGAAGGGAATGCCTTCGCGCTCGACCATGTCGCGGCAGACTTCATGATTGCTGATCACGCAGGGGATTTCCACCGGCAACTCGCCGTGCCGTACGCGATAGAGTAAATCCACAAGACAGTGATCGAAACGTGAAACCGCGATCGCCATTCGCACGGGCGTGTGTCCGTAATGAATTTCCCATTGTGCATCCAGCGCCGTGGCCAACCCCGCGAGACCACGTTCCATCTCCGTTGTGGAGAGGCTCCCGTCGGCCCAACAAATCTCGATGCGCATGATGAAGAGTCCACCATCGGGATCGGTCGAATACTGATTCGACTGAACGATGTTTCCACCGTAGTCGAAGACGAAGCTGGATAAGCGCGAAATAATTCCATGGCGGTCGGGACACTGAATGAGTAATACGGCGTGTTCCATCATCGGCTCTGGGGATCCTTAAGGCTGAGTTGTTCGCCGCCGCGCAGTATTGTGTAGAGCTGGCCGATTCGTTGGCAGGTCTCCACGAATCGTTCGGGCGACTCCGTGTTAAATTCAAACATGTTGTAATGGCAGGGGATCACCTGGCGTGCGCCGATGGCCTTCGCCAGGGTCGCCGCTTCTTCTCCGTCGAGATTGCCTGCCACATTTCGATCCGGCTTACTGCCATTGATAGGAAGAAGCGCCACGTCGATCTGGTGGTCGGCCAACAATTCGTCCATCCTCGCATAACGAAGGGTGTCTCCGCTGTGGTAAATTCGCCACGGTCCTATGGTCACCACGAAGCCCAAGTATACGCAACGCCCCGCGTTGTCTCGGTCTATCTGTTCATGGGCCGCGGGCACCGCCGAGATCATGAGATCGCCCACCATCTTCGTTTCACCATCCATCATACCGACTGGCCACGAGGGATCGCATCCGAGGCGATCCGCGACAAAGGCCCGATTCGCTTCCGGGATAACGAGCTGCAGGTCTTGGTTGACGGCCGTCAGCGCTCGCAATGTTTCCCCGTCCAGATGATCCCCGTGATTGTGGCTTGAAGTTATCACGTCGATAAAGTCCAGACGCGCCGGGTCGATCACCAATTCCGACATCCGCACACGAGGCGTATCGGTATCCGCGTATTTTCGGGTCATCGAGTCAGACAAATACGGGTCAAACAGCACATGGAGGCCGTTCCACTGCGCCAGAAACCCGCTCTGACCCAGCCACCAAACATGAAGCGCGTCGGTATCTTCTATCCCTTGGGACACATCGCGCAGCAGCGCATCGTCCTTTCGGTAGGCCTCGATCACACCCCCTGCTCCTTCCCCAAGTTTCTCAACGTTTTCTACGGCTCTGGCCCACAGTGCCTACGAGTTCAGGGTGCCTGCGAATTCAGGCGGCCTTCCGTCGCGAAGAATAGCCGTTTCGGCGTCGTGAACGCTAGCCGGTAGGGCTATTGGTGCCATAAACAAAATGAGGCACAATATGGTACGATAACCGGGGCTGGGCTCCAGGATGTCTCACCCTGTCATCTATCGGTTACTTTACATCCAGCGCACGATCTTTACATCCAGTGCAATGTCTTTACATCCAGCGCATGAAAGGACCGTGGGTTTAAGTCCCAACTCGCCTACGAAATTATTTATATCTCATCTATTGAGTATCATTCCGCCAGCAACACAGGAAAGAAGTTGCGGCGCGCAGTAAAGAAGGATTGGCGTGGCATCTATCGCAATCATCGACCAGGACCAGGAGTCAGGGGACGCCCTTGCCCAAACCCTTAGCAGCCGGGGACACGAGTGCACAGTGTTTCACCTGGGGAAGAAGGGCTTCAACAAGATGCTTGAAGAGCCGCCGGCCTTGCTTATTCTCGACGTAATGCTCGACGATATTTCAGGATTTCATTTGTGTCGGCTCGTTCGGGGAAGCTCTCGGCTCCATATGACTCCTATTCTCGTGCTGTCCGCGATGGATAACGAAGAGGAAATCCATCACGCTATGGCGCAGGGCGCGGACGAGTAC
>JAPYPO010000103.1 GCA_029937645.1 Candidatus Hydrogenedentota bacterium | reverse complement strand
ACGACCACGACGAATCTAATCCCAATACCGCCAATCCCAACATACAAGGATCTCTTACCGAAAGCGACTCAACAGGAATTAGCTATACCGATCTGCGACCTTGAAGCGCGTGCGTGAGGGTCGCGTCGTCCGCAAATTCAAGACCGCCGCCCATCGGTACGCCGTGGGCGATACGCGTGACTTTCACGTCATCGCCATCCAGTTGTCCCGAGAGGTACATCGCCGTGGCTTCCCCTTCCGCCGTCGCGTTCGTGGCGACGATGACTTCCCGCACGCCTTCGTCTTGGATGCGCTTGTAAAGGCGGTCGAGCCGCAGCTCACTGGGGCCAATGCCCTCAAGCGGGTTGAGTACGCCGTGAAGGACATGGTAGCGGCCTTTGTAGGTGCCGCCTTTTTCGATGGCCATCGCGCCCGCAGGCCGTTCGACGATGCAGAGGGTCTTGGCGTCGCGCCGGTCGTCCGAGCATATCGCGCAGGGATTTATGTCAGTGAGGTTCCCGCAACGGGAGCAGGTCGTGATGGCCGCGCGGGCTTCTTTAACAGATTCGCTCAACAGGACAGCCTCGTCAGCGGGCGCGGTCAACACATGGAGGGCGAGGCGCTCCGCTGTTCGCTTTCCGATGCCAGGCAGCCTGCGAAAAGCTTCGACCAGGCGCTGAACGGAAGGCGCGTCAAGAACCATTTTCAGACTCGGCGGCTTCCGCAAGGAGTTGTTCGCGGACTTCTTTCCATTCTTCCAATTTCTCTTGCCGGGTGATGAGGTCGAGGCGCTGCGGGAAGAGTATTCCTTCGAGGTGATCGTATTCGTGCTGAATGATGCGGGCGAGAAAATCGTTGGCTTCGAAACAAAGTTCTTCGCCGCGGGCATCTCGTGCTTTCACGCTGACCACCGTCGCACGGGGCACCATGCCGAAGACGTGGGGCATGCTCAAGCAGCCCTCTTCGCCCTCTTCCCGATCACCGGACAACTCGATTTCGGGATTGACGAGGCACATCTCGGGCCCCTCCGGCTCGCGCAACACGAAGATCCGTTTGCGATGGCCGATTTGCGGCCCCGCGAGGCCCACGCCCTGATACTCCTCCATCGTTTCGAACATGGACTCCGCCAACTGGAAGAGCGCGTCATCGAAGGTGTCGACGGGCAGGGCCTTCTCTGTGAGAGGATCGTCTGGATAAAGAACGACTTGCAATACACCCATGGGTAAACATCCTTTGCCCTACACCAGCAGCCCGTGGCTAGTTTAGCATAGGGCGCGGCGACCGGCATAAGCGCTCCGCGCTACATTCGGATCGCTTTTTCGAGCTGGCTCAACAACTGCCGGGTCGTTTCGTCTTTTTCCTTTTCGGCGCTGATCTTCTTACACGCGTGTATCACCGTCGTGTGATCTTTTCCACCGAAAGCCTGGCCTATCTCGCTGAGCGACAACGCCGGGATGAGCGTTTTGCAGAGGAACATGCACATTTGCCGCGGATAGGCGACTTGGCGCTGTCGGCTTTGGCCACGCAAATCAGAGATACGCACATCAAAATGCTCCGCGACAGCCCGTTGCGCAGCCTCAATCGTGATAGGACGGATTTTATCCCGGCCAATAAGGTCGTGCAAGACTTCTTCCACGAGGTCTATGCAAATCGGTTGATGCGTCAGCTTGCTGTACGCCAGGACGGTGATCAACGCCCCCTCCAGCTCGCGGATATTGCTCGTAACGCTTTCCGCGATGTAGCGGGTGACCTCGTTCGAGATATCCTGGTCCTCTTCGGCGGCCTTATTCTGCAAAATAGCGACCCGGGTTTCGATATCCGGAGGCTGAACGTCCGTGACCAAGCCCCACTCGAAGCGGGATACTAGCCGTTCCTCAAGGCCCTGAATTTCCTTGGGGCCGCGGTCGCTCGAGAGGACAATCTGTTTGTGCATGTCGAACAGTTCGTTGAAGGTATGGAAGAACTCTTCTTGCGTCGCTTCTTTTCCGGCGATGAAATGGATGTCGTCGATCAGAAGCACATCAACCTTGCGGTATTTTGACCGGAACCGTTGCGTCGATTTCTTCGCGATCGCTTCGATGAGCTGGTTGGTAAATTGCTCGGACGAGATAAAGACGATGCGCGCGTCGGGCGTGCGGTCCAGGATGTCCTGGCCGATCGCTTGCATCAAGTGAGTCTTGCCAAGACCCGTTCCGCCGTAGAGAAAAAGTGGGTTGTAGGCGCGTCCCGGAGATTCAGCCACAGCCCGCGCCGCAGCGTGGGCGAAGCGATTGCTGGAACCGATAACGAAGCGGTCGAAAGTGTACTTCGGATTGAACCCGTTGACACGGGGCTTGTGCGACTGCGGAAAATTACGAGGCTGTGGAAAATTGCGCGTCTGGGTTTTCTGCCGCGCCACTTCACCCGCACCTTGTGATTCGCCTGGCTTGGGCACGGTTAGCTCTTCGACTTCGCGCGTGGGATTAAACGCGACTTCGCGGAAGCCGGGCAACACTTCGCGGAGCGATTCGCTGATTGCATCCAAATAGTGGTCGCGCAACCACGAAGCGAAAAAAGCGCTGGGGACTTGCACGACGACCTTGCCCTCGTCGTGCGATTCAAAGCGTGTCTGCGAAAACCAATTCTTGTAGCTATGTTCTTCCAATACGGTCTTAAGATGATCTTGTGCCAGATCCCAAGGATTGCGCTCTTCGACGGCCATAACCCCTCCTGAGTGTCGTAGTCTTCATGCTCGTACTTGTCCATCTTATGGCCGACGGGCGGCGCGTGAATCGCGTGTAAAATTCCCAAAGGAGTAAACGCTTCAACGCGTCCCCATCCCTTAATTCGCGGATCCAAGAGCGGCAAAAATCTCGCCGCGCACCTCGCTGCGCATGCCGACCGAATCGCTGGAAAAGTTTTCCACAATTCTTACCGCAGCCGACCATCGCAGGACCACCCCGTACCTAAAGCGCTTCATCACGCTTCGCATATCCGTGTGCAACGCCTTAGTCCACACCTTATCCACAAGATATCCACCAGTCGCGAAAACGCCCATAGAATAAGGCGATTCCGTAAATTAGCAGACGATGATTTTGCACGAAAAACCGCTGTCTTGTCAAGACATTTTTTTATTTCTGTTTCGCTATCCGCTTGACTTTTCTCCATAGACTTTCCAGAAACTCAAGCGAACACGATTTCAATTCCAGGTTTTCTTTTTTCAGCTCCCCTTCCAGCAACGCAAACCGTTCGCTAAACCGCGCCCCAGATTTGCGAAGTTCGTCACCCGGATTCGCTTCGAGAAAACGGGACAGGTTTACCGTCGCCAAAAGAAGATCGCCAAGTTCGGAACGCGCATGGACCGTATCGCCATCCCGCAACGCCTCGCGAATTTCTTCGAGCTCTTCAGCGATCTTGTCGAGCACGCCGGAGACCTCCGGCCAATCAAAGCCTTTGGCCGAGATAACTTCTTGCAACGCGTAGGATTCGGACAAGGGATCGGCATTCATGGCGGGTCGCTAGCTCTTTCCTGTGTGGTGCCTGATGGGATGCGCGGGGAACCTCGCGCCTCCAAACAACGGTGAAGGCGGCACTCAGCAGGAGCACAAGGTCGTGCTTCTGAAAAGGGGGCCCTACGAAGATTCGGAAACTTCGGAGTCCAGATGTATTCGCGACCCCGTCGTTTCGCGCTGGCCTTGGTATTTGCCGCGGTATGGATTCTCGACGACGCCGTCGGCCTGGGCGATGACGAGTTGGCAGATGCGGCGGCCCGCTTCGATGCGCATAGGAGCGGCGTTGGCGTTGTAGAGTTCAAGCGTGATGGCGCCCTCGAATCCCGGGTCGACCCAACCCGCATTCTGAATGAAGAGGCCAAGCCTTCCCACAGAACTGCGCCCTTCCACAAAGGCCGTCAAATTATCGGGAAGGCGGATCACTTCCATCGTCGTCGCCAACACAAAACCACGAGTCGGTACGATAAACTCGTCGGCCGTCACGCGCTCGTATTCCGGGGCCTCTGACATGGAGCAGATTCCGTTCGTCGCGCGCGGCGTGAGGAAGGTAGGGCCCAAGCGCAAATCGACGGATGCCGGTTCTACTTGCGCCAGATCCATCGGGGCGATGCCCAGTTCGCCCGACGCCAACAGGCGCTTAATCGTCTTATCTGAAAGAATCACAATGCCTTCTCCGGCGGTTCGGCCCCAAGTCCAGGCGCAATTCTAGGGCATCCGCTCCACATGATTCCAGGTTTGGAAAATGTGCCGTACGCAGCGCCCGCCTATCCGGGTTCAACAGAAAATTCGTGGCCCGTCCCCGCTGGGCCTTGGCCCAGCGTCCAACGGCCTAACCGTGTCGGCGACTGCTGCGCCTTCTTTAACAACCCGAGGAAACAGTCGCGGCTCACCTCCTTCGCGCCGAGGCTCTTCAACAGCGGTGTGTGAAGCTGGCAATCGATAAGCGTGAGGCCGGTGCCCAACGCGTGCTCGACGAGCGCCGCCAAGGCGACCTTCGAGGCGTCCGTCGTTTCCGAAAACATAGACTCGCCAAAAAAACAGGTACCCAAAGATACGCCGTAGAGCCCACCGACGAGTTCGCCGCTTTGCCAACATTCCACGCTATGCGCGTAGCCTTGCTCGTGCAGACGCAGGTAGGCCTCAGTCATGTCCGAGGTGATCCACGTTCCATCTTGCGTCGGCCGGTAGATCGACGCACAGCGTTCAAGAACCGTAGGGAACGCGCGATCCATCGTTAAGTCGAAAACACCCTGCCGGATCTTTCGAGCCAACCGGCGCGGCGCCTTGAATTCATCGGGCAACAGAATCATCCGGGGATCGGGCGACCACCAGAGCAGGGGATCACCTTCGCTGTACCAGGGAAAAATCCCCATCGAATACCCGAGCAATACACGATCCACACTCAGGTCGCCGCCCAACGCCAGCAACCCTTCATCCGCCGCCAGCTCCGGAGGGGGAAACACCAACTCATCCGTCAAACGAAATACCGGCATGGGGATAGTATGCCACAGCGAGTTGATCCCTTTACGAACCGGCGCGTCGATCGGATAACGCGCCGTGCGCAGGCCCACGCAAGAATGATAAGATTCGTTACCCAGCAACCAAACGCGCACGGAGATTCAGGTGGCCTATATAAACGCAATCATTCTGGCAATTGTCGAAGGGGCCACCGAGTTTCTTCCCGTCAGCAGCACCGGACACCTCATCCTCGCCGAAGAATTTTTCGTATTAACGTCGGACGATTCGTTCAACAACGCATTTATTATCATGATTCAATTGCCGGCCATCGCGGCGGTCGTGTTGTATTTCTGGCGCGATTTATGGCCCTTCTCCGTCTCCGGCCAGAAGCGCGAAGACCTCTACCTAATGTGGCTAAAGATCGGCGTGGCCTTCGCGCCAGCCGTCGTGCTCGGCCTCGCCTTCGCCGACACCCTCGATCGCTACCTCTTGGCACCGTTGCCAGTCGCCATCGCGCTTTTCGTCGGCGGTGTCATAATTATTGTCATGGAAAGGATAGGTTTTTCCGAAAAAATCGACAGCGTCGCCCAGTTTTCCTTCAAAATGGCCTTTCTCATCGGCCTGTTCCAATGCCTCGCCATGTTTCCAGGCACGTCGCGGTCCGCGGCGACCATCATCGGCGCGCTTCTTCTAGGCGCAAGCCGCCCTGCCGCAGCCGAGTTTTCCTTCTTCCTGGCCATTCCCACGATGATCGGAGCAACGGGCCTAACGATTGTGAAAAAGGGCCTTGCCTTTACCCCCCACCAATGGACCCTCCTGGCCATCGGGTCGGTCGTCTCGTTTGCAGTCGCCTATGTCGTCATTGCCGCCTTCATGGGCTACGTAAAAAGGAACAATTTCTCGGTTTTCGGGTATTACCGTATAGCCCTCTCAGGCCTGGTGCTCTTATTGCTGGCATTGGGAAAGATCGGATAACGAGAGGGACGGTCGGGCATTTTGGGCGGTAATTTTCAGGGACGATCACCCACAGGTGTTTCCCTACCCCCCCCTGAGGGCTGGATATACGCGGTTTTCGACAAGACGAAAAGGATCCTAATAGCATCGAAACCCAATTCTTGACTCCCCGTCCGATATTTGCTGTCTGACAGGTTTTTTGATAACATTTTCAGTTGAGTAAATTAGGCTATTCTAGAAAGGGTGTGCCATGTATCGAGTGAGTCTTTTTCTCCGATTTTCTCTGATTGCCGCAGTTGCTCTCCTCGGGTCTTCCCAGGCAGGGGCGCAGGCAGGGGATTCTCCGGCTTCCTCAGCGGATAGCCTTATCGAGCTATTGGAATCGCTGCAGTCCGACCCTAGCGCCCGGGAATCCGTCCTCGACGCTTTGGAACGACTGCTCGAAGGCGAAACCGGGGGTACGCAGGAGACTGCTGAGTTGCTTGAATTGAAGCAGCGGGTGCAATCGCTGCGTGCGCAAATTAAGTCGCTCAGCGAAGAATTGAGCAGCGCCGTAACCAGCCTCTCCGAAGCGACAGCGGAACTCGAAGACGTTGCGAAAAAATCCCAGTCGGCGGCAGCCGCATTGATCCGCCGGTCGGTGTTGGAAGACTCGGTGGATTTGATCGCGGGCCTGGGTGACGGCGTGGCCCCCGAAGTGTCCGCACCCGTTGTCGCCGCCTCCGGCCCATACACGCCGGAACAGCGAGCCTTTTTTGAACAACGCGCCCTGCCGGTGTTGGCAGAAAACTGCGTCAAATGCCATGGCGAGAAAAAGCACAAAGCCGATTTCCGCATGGACACGCTCGAAGGCATGTTGGAAGGCGGGTTTGAAGGCCCCTCCATCGTTCCGGGGAATCCCGAAGAAAGTTTCCTCCTCGAAGTTCTTAGCCAGAAACACGAAATTACGATGCCCCCCGAGGACGAGGATCCCCTGACAGCCGATCAGGTGGCCACGCTTACCGAATGGATTCGCATCGGTGCGCCATGGCCGAACGATATTTCCATGCCGATACTAGCCAAGGATTCTTCATCCGATGGACCGGCGGCTCCGCCCCGCGATGCCTTGAAATTGGTCCTCGCAAAAGCCGACGCGACGCCCGTCGATTTTAACAGGGATATTCGCCCCATCCTCGCGGATAAGTGTTATGCCTGCCACGGCCCCGACCCAAAAGCCCGCAAGGCAAGCCTGCGGCTGGATGACGGAATCCGCGCCTTCGAGGATCTGCGGTCGGGCAATAAGGCCCTCGTGCCCGGCGACCTGGTAACCAGTGCGTTGATCCAAAAAATAACCCACGCGGATCCTGAGGAACGCATGCCGCCGGTGAAGGCCGTAAAACAATTGACCCAAGAGGAGGCCGACGTCATCGCGCAGTGGATTCAGGAAGGAGCTCAATGGGATACCCATTGGGCCTGGTCCGCTCCGAAACGAACAGATCCCCCCAAAGTAAAGAACCCCTTCTGGGTACGGAACCCCATCGATGGCTATGTCCTCGCGCGCCTGGAGAAGGAAGGCCTCGAACCCTCCCCTGCCGCCGATCGCGAGACGCTGATCCGCCGCGTGACCCTGGATCTTACGGGCCTCCCACCGACGCTCGAAGAGGTGGATGCCTTTCTCGTCGATCGCCAACCCCAGGCCTACGAACGTGTCGTAGATCGCCTGCTCGATACCCCTCAATACGGCGAGCATATGGCCCGATATTGGCTGGACCTGGCCCGCTACGCGGACACCAACGGCTACCACGGCGATAGCAATCGGGAGATTTGGCGTTGGCGCGATTGGGTCATTGACGCCTTTAACCAGAACATGCCCTTCGACAAGTTTACGATCGACCAAATCGCCGGCGATCTCGTTCCGAATCCGACCGTTGAACAGCAAATCGCCACCGGCTTCAATCGCAATCACATGATTAATAACGAAGTCGGCGCCTACGTCGAGGAGTACCGGACGCAATATGTTTTCGACCGCGTGGACACGACCGGCACCGTCTGGATGGGCTTATCCGTAGGCTGCGCAAAGTGCCACACGCATAAGTACGACCCCATCACACAGACCGAATACTACGAGATGTTTTCCTTCTTCAATAACATGTCGGATACGCCTCCCTTCCGCACATTCCGTATTTTTGAGGGAACCCAAGGACCGCAAATGCGGGCTCCGTTTCCCGATCAGAGGCCCAGGCTTTCAGAACTCCAGTCCCCGGCCGAAGAGGCGCGACGCAATCGCAATGCACCCATCCCCACGCTCGACGCCGCCCAAGCCGCATGGGAATCGGGTTGGCTCGAAGCAGCCGGTGATCGCTGGCATCCCTTAACGGGCGAGCTTATCGAGAAGGAATCGGAACACAGTCAAGGCGAAGCCGAGCTGCGGCTCGAATCCAGCGCCCCGCTTGATTCGGTTGTCGCCCTGAGGCTGGACGTTGTGCCGACGTCGGATGACGGTCCGATGCTCTTTATTAAAGAAACAATCATCGAGATCGTCTCGCCACCGGTTGGGGATTCGAAAGATGAAACCGTAACGAAGGTCAAGATTGTCGGTGTCAATAGCGACCGGCTCCGAGCCGGATTATTGAAAAAATACTATGGCGGCGGAACCAACGATTCCGGCCAGATCGCCGATGGCCAAATGGGCTCGAAATGGGAAATCATTGACAGCGATTTCGGTAAAACACGCACGGTTATCTTCATCCCCGAAGCCCCCATTAACGTGCCCGAGGGATCCCGCCTGCGCATCACCATGCATCACAACGCCAGGCCTTCCGAGAACCGGGTAGTCGATTACCACTTCTCCACCACGACGACCCATGCCGAGGCCTTTTCTCAGGCGAAGATGGGGCCATGGCACTCCAGCGGCGCCTTCGATGCGGAGAGCGGCGACGAGGCATACAAGGCGGTATACGGCCCCGAAAACGAGATCGACTTGGAGGCCGCCTATGAAGATGGGCGGAACAAATGGACGCTCTTGAGCGGCCACGAAGACGGCAAGGTCCACCCGCTAAACAATGGCGTGGGCGCGACGTATATGTATCGCGAAATCGAATCGCCCACCCGCCGTGTGGCCAGTTTCAGGGTGAGCGACACCGAAGCGCGGAAAGTTTGGCTCAACGGCGTGGTCGTCCACGAAGACAAGACTGATCCCGCTGAAAAGGCCAAGAACGCTCCAGAACAGACGATTGCGGCGGGAAAGAAGACCAATCAGACTGGCTTCTTCGTTACGCTAAACAAAGGCGTGAACCGGCTGCTGATAAAGGTCGTGAATCACAGCGGCGACTCCTCCTTCTACTTCCGCAGCAACTACGAAGAGTACGGGCCGGAGCCGTTGGATATCGCGGTGATGTTGGCAAAGTCCTCCGAGGATCACAACGCGACGCGCCTGCAGGATTATTACCGGGATCTCCATTCCCCGGAATGGCGTGCCCTTAATGCCACCTACTTGCGTGTCAAGAAAGATTTGAACGGCTACGAATCCGGTCTTCCCATGACGCTGGTCATGCGGGATATGGATGCACCGCGTGAAACCCATGTGCTGATTCGGGGCGAATACGATCAGTTGGGTGAAAAAGTAGAAGCGGGTGTTCCAGACGCATTTCCACCGCTGCCGGAAGGCGCCCCCAATAATCGCTTGGGGTTTGCCCAATGGCTTGTGGCGCCGGATCACCCCCTGACAGCCCGCGTCGCCGTGAACCGCTACTGGCAGCAGTATTTCGGGATGGGCATCGTGAAGACCTCTGCGGACTTTGGATTGCAGGGCGAATGGCCCAGCCATCCTGAACTGTTGGATTGGCTCTCGACGAAATTTGTTGGCTCAGGTTGGGATGTAAAAGGGATACAGCGCCTTATTGTCACATCGGCCACGTACCGCCAGATTTCCCACGTAACACCGGAACTGTTGGAACAGGATCCTGAAAACCGCCTGTTTGCCCGTGGCCCCTTATTCCGCATGGATGCCGAGGCGGTGCGCGATACGGCCCTGTCCATTAGCGGCTTGCTCTCCAATGACACCATCGGTGGCCGGAGCGTCAAACCTTGGCAGCCCGACGGCCTTTGGGAAGCGGTAGCCATCGGCAAAAGCTTGACGCGCAAAGGTCTGTATACGCAAGCCAAAGGAAATAATAATTACCGCCGCAGCATGTACACCTACTGGAAGCGGACGTTGCCGCCACCGAACATGTCTTTATTCGACGCGCCGGATCGCGAGTTCTGCGTCTCGCAGCGTGAACGCACCAACACACCGCTACAGGCGCTCACGCTGTTGAACGATCCGCAGTTCGTCGAGGCATCAAGGGCCTTTGCCGAGCGTCTGATGAAGGAAGGCGGCCCGGACCTTCGAAGCAAAGTCGCCTATGCGTTTAAGCTGAGCACAGCACGACGCGCCACGGAACAAGAAATCGATATTGTGGCCGACGTCTACCGCGCCGAGTTGGAAGAATTCAAATCCAATAGCGACGCGGTTGACGAGTTTCTTAGCGTGGGAATCTTTAAGCATGACCCATCGCTCGACCGAAGCGAACTCGCGGCATGGAGTACGGTGGCGAGTATGTTGCTGAACTTGGACGAAACCATTTCGAAAAGCTAACACGATATCCCATATCGAGGGCATAACGAAGGAGGCATCCACATGGATCCCTATTGCGATCACGAAGCACACATAACGCGCCGTCAATTTTTTGGACGCTCCGCGACCGGGATCGGCGCTGCGGCCCTCGGCTCCATCTTGAGCCCAGAGGCCCTCGCTTCCGGAGGGACAATAACCGAACCACATTTCCCGCGTAAGGCGAAGCGGGTCATCTATCTGTTTCAATCCGGCGGCCCATCGCAGCATGAACTGTTTGATTACAAGCCCATCCTCAAGGATCTGCGGGGTACGGATATTCCCCCGTCCGTAAAGGGCACCCAACGCATCACCGGCATGTCAGGCGACCAAGCGGCTTTCCCGGTAACCCCGTCGATCTACGACTTCAAACAATACGGCGAAAACGGCCTTTGGTTTAGCTCCATCGTGCCTCACATGGGTTCGGTGGCCGACGACCTGTGCGTCATCAAGACGGTCAACACCGAAGCCGTAAACCACGATCCCGCCATAACCTACTTTCAAAC
>JAPYPO010000102.1 GCA_029937645.1 Candidatus Hydrogenedentota bacterium | reverse complement strand
TTACAAAGCCTCGCATCGAAAAGACAACGATCGCTCCGGTCCCGAAGAGGAGCAGCGCCCCCAGAGATTTTACGAGAAGGAAGGTGAAGCCAAGAACGGCGACCCAGGCCAGGATGGGCACATCCAGAATGGTCTTGACGGATCGCGTGCGCCACAATGAAATCCCTGCCAGGGTGGCTGCGCCCATCCAGTTTCCGACCATGATCCCGTGTTCCATGAATACGATGGGGCGGTAGCCACCGAGGCGTTGGGCCATGTTGAACTGGCCCCCAACTCCGAAACCGTAGAATTGACGGTGCAGCTGGGGGCTCACGCGCACTTCCCAGAGGCAGAGAGGAGCGTAGATAACCCCGCAGACAAACATAGCCATGGCCAATTCGCGTAAGCCCGCCAGATCGCTAAAGTAGATTCGCCCAAAGAGGTAGGGGATTCCCCATTGGATGAAGGTGGACATCGCCCACGCAAGACCATCGTAAGGGCCTAAGCCGTTGCTGACGGAGGTGAAGAAGGGCGACACACAAAGAACGACTATCGGCATGTCGTACCATCGGAACCGCAGGCGGGAAAGGCTGGGCCTGTCGAAGGCGAGGACCGCGAGCAAGGGGGCGACGGTCACCATGAGTATCTTGTCGATATTGGGCGCAGACTGCACCGCGTACACGGCCTGAGGCAGGAACATCCAACCACCCAGGAGGGAAACAAGAACGGCACGGCGCGGCGGAAGCTTCAAGAAAATAAGAAATACGATGGGCACCCACATGGCGAACGCTAGGCTCGACACTGCGGTGCCTTTAAGGACGTGAATCATTCCGGGCTAGAATCCAATTCGCCACAGCGTGCGGTGACTTGCCATCGTATATTCTCGTCAGGAGAGTGCGCTACAGGAAATCCGCAAATCGAAAACCATCGCTTGCACACAAACTCACATAAGAAAGCGGAAGTATACTCGAATCGCGATGCGTGCTCAAAGGGCGCCTGTGCACCATGTTACACTTGGAATCTGAATGCAAGCACGGGGTTTCCTCAAACGTTTTTGCTTTTGTTTCGCCGCCGTTTCCACGCGAAGGCCGTGAGCGATGCTCGTAGACGCTTGATCGATAGGACTTAGATCTCCTATGATGGATCAGACGGGGACACAAGCCGAAGTTTTATACGCAAGGTTTGGTATGGATACGTTAATCGCTACCGCGTCATGCATCGCGAACTCAGCCGCTTTCGAGCCACTCCGAATGGGTCATTAATTGTCCGATACCACCCCACCAGTCACCGTGATTGAACCCCCTAGCGGGTGGCAGGTTATTAACTTCAAAGAGCTTGTGGCCTACCGCGATCTCTTCTGGTTTCTCACGCATAAGGCCATCCGCACCCGCTACGCGCAATCTGCGCTCGGTATCGGTTGGGCCGTCATTCAACCGGTGGCCACCATGCTCGTTTTTACCCTGGTCTTCGGCAAGATGGTGGGGGTAAGATCCGATGGCGTTCCTTATTTTATCTTTAGCTTTACCGCGCTCGTGCCGTGGACTTATTTTCAAAATGCGCTCACCGAGGCCGTCGCGAGCCTGATTGCCCAACAGAATATGCTGAGCAAGATCTACTTTCCCCGGCTTGTCCTGCCCATTTCCGTTGTCCTGGCTAGGTTGCTCGACCTGGTTATTTCGTTCGCGCTGCTTATGGCTATCATCGCGTGGTACTGGTCAGACCCCGGTTGGGGCCCGAACTGGGGTATTTGCGTTCTGCCGCTACTCGTCGTGATAATGATTTTCTCCTCCGCCGGATTGGGCCTATTCCTCAGTGCCATGGCCGTGCAGTACCGCGACATCAATTACGGCATGAGCTTTCTCGTACGGCTGCTCATGTATGCGGCCCCGGTCGTCTACTCGGTCAGCGAGGTACCGGAAAAGTACCAATTCTATTACGCCCTGAACCCCATGGTCGGAGTTATCGAGGGGTTTCGTTCGGCGCTTTTGAGTACGAATCCGATGCCCTGGAATCTCATTTTCCCCGGAGCGGTTACCTCTGTTATTATGCTCCTCGTCGGGGCTATGTACTTCCGGCGAAAAGAGCGAGTCTTCGCCGATGTGGCGTAGCGAAGGCGAATTGACTGCTCCTACACGAACGAACTGATGCGGAGTATCGCGCCTACTGAGGACCCCCATCCCCTATAGCCTACTATCCCGTCATGAGCATGTGCCGGACACATTTACACCTCAAATCGCGTTGGAGCCAACCTATGAGCGATACGGTCGTTAGCGTCGAGAATCTGAGCAAGGCCTATCTCCTCGGTCGTCAGGCGAAGCAGGACACCTTCTTCGGCTCTGTGGCCGCCGTGGTCAAATCGCCCCTGCGCAATTTCCGCCAATTGCACCGCCTCAACACCTTCAACCTCAGTGAAGGCGGGGAAGAGAACGAAGACATCCTCTGGGCATTGCGCGATGTCTCCTTCGAGGTAAAGCAGGGCGAAGTCCTCGGCATCATCGGACGCAACGGCGCCGGCAAATCAACCTTGCTCAAGATCCTCTCGCAAATCGCCTATCCCACCCACGGCCGCGCCAAGATTCACGGGCGCGTTTCCGCCCTACTCGAAGTCGGTACCGGGTTCCACCCGGAACTCACCGGCCGCGAAAACGTCTACCTCAACGGCACCATCCTCGGCATGCAAAAAGCGGAGATCGATTCGAAATTCGACGAAATCGTCGACTTCTCCGGCGTCGAAAAATTTCTCGACACCCCCGTCAAGCGTTACTCCTCCGGCATGAAAGTGCGCCTCGCGTTCTCTGTGGCCGCACACCTCGAGCCCGAAATCCTCATCATCGATGAAGTCCTCGCCGTGGGAGATGCCGAATTCCAGAAAAAGTGTCTTGGCAAAATGCAGGACATTTCCACGGGGGAGGGCCGGACTGTCTTGTTCGTGAGCCACAATATGCGCGCGGTGGATGACTTGTGCCATCGCGCCATACTGCTGGACGGCGGCACGGTTGCTGCCAACGGCGACCCCTCGGACATCATCAAGCAATATCTACAACGGAACCAAACCGAAATCAAGACCAGCTTTAGGTCGGCGCCGAATGAGAACGAAGAGGACCGGGATGCCGTGCTGCTAACGGCCGACCTAGTCAATGCTCAAGAGGAGTGCTGCGACAGCATTCGCTTTGGCGAGCCTTTCGGCATCCGCCTCTCGTGGGAGCACCGGAAACCGCTGCCGTCTTTATCCTATGCCATTCGATTTTCGGATCATTTTGGGCGACTTGCCACCGCCTGCAATACGCGCAATGCATTCGATACGGAATTAGACACTGCCGGTCGTCACGATGTCGTGTGCTGGATAGATCATAGCGCTTTTGTCCCCGGAACCTATTCGATCCGAATCGCCGCCAGTATCCAACCGCACACGATAGTCAGTGGTTATAGCGCGTGCATGGATTTGATTGTCGAGGAAATGGCTTGGAAGCCTCAGCACATGTTCACGATCAAGGGGGAGCCGTCTTTCGCTACCGCTAGTCGCTGGATCCATACGATGGGGTCGAATTCTATGGTGGCGAGCAACGACCCAACCGAGCGCACAGTCTAGTGGATAACGTGTTGATTCTAGGGTGTGCGCGCAGCGGTACGAGCATGGTGACGGGTCTGTTTCGGGGTGCTGGCTACTTTATGGGCCGAGACATGATGCCTGCCTCTAAAGCCAATCCGCTGGGCTATTTTGAGGCCCCCGATATTAATGACCTCAACAATGAGATCATCGAACTCCTGCTCCACTGGCCTTGCCTTAACCGCATTCGTAGACGAATTTCTCCTACCGCGCACACCAACAGAAGAGCCTTTCCGCTCGCCGCGCCCCGCACAATCAGGAAGTTGGCGGTGCCTTCCAAGATGGCCGAGGAAATTCGAGATTACTGTGGGCGAACCCCATTTTGCTACAAGGATCCTCGCTTTAGCGTGACCCTTCCGGTATGGCGATCGAGTCTCCCTCAAAACACCAAATTTATAGTCGTCTTTAGAGAGCCCTTGAGAACGGTCGATAGCATGTTGAGGAATTCCCGCGAGACCTACACCCCTCCGCTTCCCGTGAGTGAAGCGTGGTGCTATCGAAATTGGAGCCGGACCTACCGTCGACTGCTTTCGGTCTACTCCCGGGAAGGCGATTGGTTCTTTGCGCACTACAATCAAATCGCGGACCTGTCGGCGCTGGATGGACTCTCAGAGTTTCTTGGTCACGATCTCGATGCGTCTCAAATCGATCCGAGTATCCGAAGGTCGAAAGCCCCAGAGTCGCGCCAAAATTCACATGAACGTAATTGCGCAAAGCTATATAGTGAACTGTGCGCGGCGGCCGGATATGACCCTACAACCCAATAGATCGGCCAAAGCAGAAGAGTTCATCAGATAGCCATGCACTCCTGACAGGATTTCGAGGATGCCCGCAGAGATATTCAGAATCTTGGAGACTTCCCCAGGTACGGGGATTTACGCTTCCGTGCCGGGGGGGGATGCGGCATTGTATGGAACGTGTTACGCCCTCTTGGCACAGGTTTATCTAGGCGATCTGGCCACGATCCCAGACCAAGCCGTCGAGTTTATACTCGATACGCAGCGGGAAGAGGAGGAATGCTATTTTGTCGGGCCGGAAATGCGCGACTGGTCTCCTTCGGCGGACGCCCGTCATGATCGGGAGCATCTGCTGCTGCATCTGGCCTGCGCCGCTTTGCCCGTTCTGCAGCAGTTTGGTGTCAAGCCACGCTATCCGCTGGTGTTCGCGCGCCGTTTTTGCGACATCAACTATCTCGGCGAGTGGCTCGATAGTCGGAAAATGCAACGGGCTTGGCTGGAGGGAAATAACCTCTTGTTTGTCGGTCAGCTTCTCGTCTATCTCAGGGATGACGAAAAATATCCGGGCGCGGAAGAGGCCCTCGATACTTGGTTTTCGTGGCTTGCTTCCAACGTCGACCCAGCAACCGGCGTATGGGGAAGCGACAAGGGAGCCACGCGCGCCAATGCGGTCTTCGGCGGCTACCATCAACTCCTGGTCTACTACTATGAAGATCGGGAAATACAGTTCAATGAGAACTTGATCGATGTTGTTCTTGCCCTGCAACACGACGACGGAGGGTTTCTCCCTAAAGGGGGCGGCGGGGCCTGCGAGGATGTCGACGCGGTAGATATCCTCGTCAATCTCTACAAAAAGACAGACTATCGGCATGCGGAGATCCGTCTGGCCTTGCGCAAGTGCCTGAAGCATATTCTCGCTCTACAGAACGATGATGGCGGTTACCCCTATAAAAAGCGTGCCGCTCAGAATCACATGGGAATTCCAGGTACCATCGCGCCGCCCAATGTGTCGACGGCGTTCGCGACGTGGTTCCGAATTCATACGATCGCGTTGATTGCGGAAATTCTTACGGATGAACTCCCGCCGCAAGAATTTGAATTTGGCTTCAGCAAGGCATTATCGATGGGCTGGCATCGGCCTTGGGTGCGGGGAAACCATCAACTGACGAGCGCAGACCGGATTCCAGAGATTAGTGCTTTGTTCCGGGCCATGCCGCGCCGAACCTGGCGTCGCGCGAAGGCATTGGGAAGGCGGGCGGCCGCGCGTGTTGGCCCGCGTTAGGAGCGATGATTCGTGCCCAGATTAAGCGCTATCCGAACCAAGATGTCGGGCGCGTGCCATTTTGACGTCGGCGGCATAGGCGCTTCCGTGCTGCTCGCGGGCACAGGCCGCAGCGGCACCACATGGCTCGCAGAGATGATCAATTCGGAAAATGGCTTTCGGTATTTGTTCGAGCCGTTTCATGCGGAGAAGGTTCCGTTGTGCAGCGGCATGCCCTACCGGCCCTACGTACTACCCGGCGGCGAAAACGATAAACTGGAGCGAATCGCTCTGCGGATATTGACTGGGCGGGTCCGTCACCCTTGGGTGGACGCGTACAATCGGAAGCGATTCAGCCGCAGACGCCTTGTAAAGGAAATCCGTATCAACCAGCTCCTTGGCTGGGTCGCATCACGCTGGCCAGAGGTGCCTATCGTCTTTCTGCTGCGCCATCCCTTCGCCGTTGCAGCCTCGAAGCTCGCCCTTGGCTGGGAAACGCATCTGGATATGTTCTTGTCGAATCCGGAACTTGTGGAACGTCACTTGGCGCCATTTGTGGATGATATCAAGTGTGCGGAGACGCCTTTCGAGCGGCATGTTTTCATGTGGTGCATCGAGACCTACGTCCCGCTATGCGAACTTCGAGACGACGGTGCCCTATTTCTTTTCTATGAGGACCTCTGCACACGGCCCGAATCCGAATTACAGCGGCTTTGCGACCATATCGGCTACGCGCCTTCTCGAGCGCTGGGCATCTCTGCGGACAGGCCCTCCGCCCAAAGTCGAAAGGATAGTGCCGTGGTGCAAGGCGGGGACAGATTGAGTTCTTGGAGGAATTCCATTGCCGATTCCGATATCCAGCGTGGCCTTGAGATACTGTCACTCTTCGGGCTGGATCAATTATACGGGGACGATCCACTTCCGAAGGAAATGGCCCTCAAGAACTTTCGCGATCAAGTTCGTCACGGTCGGAGCGTCGGAGGAGTGGGCTGATGTATGGTGAAACAACCGGCGAACGGGCACCCTCTCCAAGAGTATCCGTCCTCATGCCCGTCTACAATGTCGCGCGCTACCTGCCGGAGGCGGTGGAGAGCATTCTCGATCAGACCTTCGGAGATTTTGAGTTCGTCATTGTTGACGATGGGTCAACAGATGACTCTCTGGCCATCCTGAAGCGATACGCAGAGCAGGATGCGCGGATTTATCTGATCGAGCAAGAGAACACAGGAGCCACGGTTGCGCTCAGCCGAGGTTTGCGGAAATGTTCAGGTTTTTATCTTGCGCGTATGGACGCGGATGACATTGCTTTTCCTGAAAGGCTGGCAAAGCAGGTAACCTTTCTTGACGCCAACCCGGACGTACTGGCTTGTGGCACCGGCGTTGCCTCGATCGACCCCCTGGGGGTTCCTTTGCGTGTCAGCCCTGAAATCTACTGTGCCCATGACGAGATCTTCCGGTCCTTGATGCGGGGCAACGGACAGGCGATGATGCACCCAACGCTCATGGCACGCCAGTCAGCGCTCGAAACCGTTGGTGGATACGATGACCAGTACCGGACCGCGCAAGATCTGGACCTCTTCTTGAGGCTCGGCGAAGTCGGTACCCTGGCCAATCTTCCCGAAGTCCTGCTCAAGTACCGGCATCACTTATCCAGCGCCAACTACGCGAAGCAACGGATGCAGGTCGAGAATAAGCGCCTCCTGCTCCTTGCGGCCCACGCGCGCCAAGGATTGAGCGCGCCGCCGGAAATCGAAGCTGCAGAGTCCCCAAGAAAGCCGTGCGAGTTCCTTAGGGGATGGGGATGGAATGCGCTGGAGCAGGGGTGCCGCGTGGCTGCGTGCAAGCATGCCCTCGGAAGTTTGCGACGGTGTCCACTGAGTTGGCAGACCTGGAAACTTCTGGCGTGTTGTTTGAGAGGATACTGAGCGGTACTGGCGCGTCCACGATAGGCCCTATGTGCGGCAATGTGTATAATCTCGACGCGGCATTGCCGCGAGTATTCACCGTGCAACCCGCGCATTGATCGATGCGGCCCTCCGGTTTTTCCCCAAGGACTACGTGGAGCATCGCTAGAGATGGTTGATTATTACCCTTTGTTTTCCAGTCGGGCGACTGGGATTGTATAGGAGGGTGTCATGACTGACGAGGCTCAGACGGGTGGCGAGGGCTCCCCCCCCGCAGTGAGCGTCCTTATGCCGGTATTCGACGCCGAGCGCTACGTATCCGAAGCGGTGGAGAGCATCCTCAACCAGACCTTTAGCGACTTCGAATTCATCATCATCAATGACGGATCGACCGATAAGTCCTTGAGAATTCTTGAGCGCTACGCCGCCCGAGATGAACGAATTCGTTTAATTAGCCGGGCGAACAAAGGACTTATTGCGAGTTTGAATGAGGGTATCGCCTTGGCCAAGGCCCCGCTTGTCGCCCGAATGGATGCGGACGATATCGCGCTTCCAGACAGACTTTCCCGCCAGGTTTCTTTCTTGGATGAGCATCCAGAGATTGTCTGTCTCGGGGGCGACCATTGGTTTATGGATTCCAAGGGCCGGCTGTTGACCTTGGCCCACCCCGCAACGGGTAACGAGGAAATACAGTCGCTCTTGTTGGTGGGGCACAACCATTTGTGCCACCCGACGGTCGTGATGCGCCGCGAGGCGGTCGAACGGGCCGGCGGCTACGACCCCGATACCGTGTGCGTAGAAGACTATGATTTGTGGTTGCGGTTGGGAGAAATCGGTTCGTTGGCGAATCTTGATTCGCCGGTACTTCACTACCGATTGCTGTCAAGCTCAATCAGTTCGGCCCGTGCCGAGGAACAGTTGCAGAATATGCGCGGCGCCTGTGAACGGGCCTGGAAACGGCGCAATATCGAAGGCACCTTCGAGGTAAAGAAGCATTGGCGGCCAGGCGACGATAGGAAATCCAGGTTTGATTTCAACGTCAAATACGGCTGGTGGGCCTTCAATAGCGGCTACCGGCGTACGGCGCTGCTGTACGGCATGAAGGCGCTGTCGGTGCTTCCGTTCAAGCTGGAGGGCTGGCGCCTCTTGGTGTGTTCGCTCATCAAGGCGCCACGGGGCCGCGAAGGAACGCTTTGACATGCCGCAAGTTACTGTAGTGATGCCCATGAGAAACGGCAGGCCTTACGTTGAGCAGGCCCTTAGCTCAATCTTGGATCAACGGGGCGTGGATCTCGAAATCGTCGTTGTCGATGACGGTTCCACAGACGGTTCCGCCGAGGGTATCGCCGACTTGAACGATCCACGCATTCGCGTGATACCGGGTCCAGAGAAAGGCATCTCGGCGGCCGTCAATGCCGGAATAGAACACGCTCAGGGGGAGTTCATCGCCCGTTCCGACGCAGACGATATTTATCCTGCGGGTCGGCTCGCGCGGCAAGTTCAGTTTCTCGTGGAGCATGAAGAGTTTGGGGTGATTTGTGGTGCGTTCCACTCGGTGACCCATAAGGGACACCCTATCGCGCTCCTGGGCAACTATACCGGATCCGAAGACATCACGGAGGAACTCAACGCGGGCAAGACGCGGACGCATTTCTGCACCTTCTTAACGCGCGCCGCGCTTCTTAGACAGCTCGGCGGGTGCCGAGAGTTCTTTGTCACCGGAGAAGATGTTGATCTACAGTTCCGGCTTGGAGAATCGGCCCGCGTTTGGTATGAACATCAGAATTGTTATTTCTATAGACTTCACCAAAACTCGATTATTCATAGCCAAGCCGACGTGGAACGGGCGTTTTACGAGGAGTGTGCCAAACGTTTCCTTAAGCAGCGTATGGCAAACGAAAAAGATGACCTGGAGTCGGGGAATGCCCCGTCGCCGCCCAAAGATGCCCCATCGGCCCCGAAGAGCGTTGCTGCACAGATACAGGGACATCTTTCGGGGGCCTGCTGGCGCGCCTTCACACGCGGGGAGTTTCGCGATGCGTATCGATTCGCCCTTCGGCAATGCCGATTTTTTCCATGCGCGCTAACGAGTTGGCGCACCCTTATCGTTCTCGTATGTAAGACGCTAGTTGGGAGGCCGCAGCCGGAAAGGTAAATGGCGCGGAGGTGCTCATGAGGAATCCCCTAAGGCGAATCTATTTTGTAGGCAGTAAGTGGCTGACCCGGGCTTGGCAGCAGGTTTCGTATCGTGTGAATCGGTTGATCAGCCGACGGGCCGAGGCACGGCTGCTGCGCCGCGGCAAGCCCGACTGGCGCGATATTCCCGTGGTGATCAACAACTGCAACCGCGTGACCTACCTGCGGCAACTCGTCGATTGGCTGGAACGCGTGGGGTGTCGGCGGATCATCATTCTGGATAACGACTCCACCTACGCGCCTCTTCTACAGTATTACAAAGAAACGCCCCATGAGGTGGTCTTGCTGGGGGCGAATCTTGGGCATCTCGCCCTGTGGCGCTCACCCGTTTTCGCGCGGGTGCGCGACGGGTTCTTCATCTACACCGATCCCGATCTCGTGCCCGACGACGCCTGTCCGGATGATGCGATCGCTGTGCTTCTCGATACGCTGCTGAAGGATCCGGAAATTCAAAAAATCGGCCTCGGACTTCGTCTCGACGATCTGCCGGACCACTACGACAAGCGCGACGATGTGGTCATCTGGGAACGGCAATTCTGGTCGAACCCCTACAATAAAGATTTCTTTGTTGCCAGGGTAGACACCACACTGGCCCTGTATCGGCCTCGAGTCCGGCGCTATCGCTTCCAACCGTCGCTGAGGTCGGGCCCTCCCTACCTGCTGCGGCACCTGCCCTGGTATGAGAACAGCGCCAGCCTCACGGAGGAGCAGCAATATTACTACGACAACATCAGGCCTTCCTCCACCTGGTGGGGCCCCCTCGCGCGGCCCCAACGCGACGCCTTAATCGAAAACCTGAGAAAATCAAAACAGAAAGACTCTTCGGAGTAGACCGAAACGTTTACCGGGTTTCGTATTGCTTCTTGTAATACTCGAGGAATTCGCCGCTCTTTAGCTTGCGCCACCAGGCCTCGTTTTCCTGATACCACTTCACCGTGAGGGCGACACCTTCTTCCCAATCCATTTTGGGCTCCCAGCCAAGGCTTCCAAGCTTCTTTGCGTCGATCGAATAGCGGAAGTCGTGGCCGGGCCTGTCCGGGACGAGGCGGATGAATTCTTCGCCGCGGTCGAGAAGATCGAGAAGTTTTCGGGTGAGCGTAATATTCTCGCGTTCGTTGCCTCCGGCCACATTGTAGATTTGGCCGACTTCGCCCCGCATCAGGGCGGCGTCGATCCCGCTGGCGTGGTCATCTACATAAAGCCAGTCACGAACGTTGTGTTCGCCGCCTTTGTAGAGAGGCACCTTCTCGCCGTCGATGAGATTGGTGATGAAGAGCGGCATGACTTTTTCTGGGTACTGGTAGGGGCCGTAGGTGTTCGAGCCGCGGGTGATGATGACGGGGGTTCCGAAGGTTAGGTAG
>JAPYPO010000675.1 GCA_029937645.1 Candidatus Hydrogenedentota bacterium | reverse complement strand
GTGCTCATGAACATTGTCCCGGCGCGCGTGGCCGGCGTACGCGAAATCGTGATGGTATCGCCTCCGTCTTTCGAGGGCAGCATCCACCCCGCGGTGTTGGCGGCGGCCAAGTTGGCCGGTGTCAGCCGCGTGTTTCGTATCGGCGGCGCGCAGGCCGTAGCCGCGCTCGCGTACGGTACGGAATCGGTTCCGAAGGTGCTCAAGATCACCGGGCCCGGCAACGCATTCGTGACCGCGGCCAAGGCGCTGGTCCGGTCCATTTGCGATATCGATACGGAAGCCGGCCCTTCGGAGGTGACGGTGATTGCAGACGGCAAGGCGAATCCCCGCTTCGCCGCCTTCGAGATGTTTGCGCAAGCGGAACATGATGAGGACGCCAGTTCTTTTTTGCTTACGACCTCCGAAACGTTGGCGGATGAGGTTGCCAAAATTCTGGAAGAGGAAGGCGCTACCTTGCCGCGCGCGGCGATTATTCAACCCTCCTTGGACAATCGCGGCGCGATCATTGTCGTCCGCGATATAGAAGAAGCGGTGCGCCTTACGAATCTCATCGCGCCGGAACACCTCGCTATTTATACCGAAGCGGCGAGTACGGTTCTTGAGCGTATCGAAAATGCGGGCGCGATCATGGTCGGCGAATCGACTACGGTCGTTCACGGCGATTATTTTGCGGGTCCGAATCACATATTGCCGACCGGACGCCAGGCCCGCTTTTCCTCGCCGCTTTCGACGGAAGATTTTCGGAAGGTATCCAGCGTTATCTCGTTTTCTCCAGAGCGCGCGGCGCAGGTGCGCGAAGATGTCGTACGGCTCGCCACAGCGGAAGGGCTTAGCGCCCACGCCAAAGCAGCGGACTTGCGCCGATGAAATACGCCCGCGAAATACTGAGCGATGTGGAAGGCTACGTTCCCGGCGAGCAGCCGAAGACGGCTGATATCGTCAAGCTGAATACGAATGAAAACCCTTACCCAGCGTCGCCAAAGGTTCTCGAAGCGCTGGCGGAAATGGGTCCAGACGCGTTGCGCACCTACCCCGATCCCGTGGCCTCGAAGCTGCGGGCGGCCTGTGCGAAATTGTATGGATACCCCAACGAGGCGTGGGTCATCGCCGGCAATGGCATGGATGAAATTTTGGCGCTCGCGCTACGGACCTTCGTCGATCCGGGCGATGCGGTGTTGACGCCCTATCCCACATACAGCTTGTACAAGATTCTTACGCAGTTACACGGGGCCGTGTACGTGGAAGACGACTTGGACGACAGATATCAGCTTTGCGAGTCGTTTTTCGGCCGGAAGGCCCGCCTGTGTCTGCTGTCAAGGCCGAATGCGCCGACGGGCGTGGCATCGCCCCGGGAAGAGGTCGAGCGTCTCTGCAAGGAGTTCGAGGGCATCGTTCTCATCGACGAAGCCTACGTGGATTTCGCCGAAGACTCGTGCATGGATTTCCCGCGCCGCTTCGAGAATGTCATCGTCGCGCGCACCTTCTCGAAATCCTATAGCCTGGCCGGAATGCGTCTCGGTACCGCGACGGCGAACCCGGACTTGATTCGCGAATTCCTGAAGACCAAGGACTCCTACAACCTAAATGCATTCACACAGGCTGCGGGCATAGCAGCCATCGAGGACCGAGAGCATTTCGAAGTAACGGTTGCAAAAGTAAAGGCGACGCGCTCACGTCTGACGGATGCATTGCGCGGTTTGGGCTTCGCCGTTCAACAGTCGCAGGCGAACTTTGTTCTTGCGCGTTGGCAAGGGCAACCGGACGCGGAAGGCATATTCGAGGCGCTTCGTGCTCGGAATATCCTCGTGCGCTATTTTAAGATGCGCGGACTGAAGGATTGCCTGCGGATATCGGTGGGCACTGAGGGTGAAACGGATACGCTGCTCGAAGCGCTACGTGCGATCATCCGATAAGGTTCCGCCATCGGGTTGTGTCCTGGAATCCGTTTGGCACAGAAATCCGCTCCTGAGTTTTCCAGCAGATGTTTCCAGGGCAATCGCACTAAATCCTAATCGCGGTTCACGTTTTATCTGACGCCGCCC
>JAPYPO010000101.1 GCA_029937645.1 Candidatus Hydrogenedentota bacterium | reverse complement strand
CTTCAATCTCATTGGCTCCGGTCGCCGACGGGTCCATATGGGTAATCTCGGTGAAGACTTGGACGAGGCAGAGAGTTGCTGGAAGAGCGCCTTAGCGCTTAACGAAGAGTCGGACCGCACGTAAGGCCTCGCTATCAACTACACCAATCTTGGCGGCCTCTGCGCAAAACGCGAACGACTCGAAGACGCCGAGCAGTTCTTTACGAAGGCGCTTACCTATTCTCTCGATGTCGGTCGCAAGGACTTGGCCGCCGACGATTATAAAGGCCTCGGTTTTGGTTACGTGATGCGCGGGGAATCAAAAAAGGGAGAGGAACACTGCGCCAAGGCGATCGCCCTCTATGAGGAGTTGGGTGACAACGAACAAATCGCCCAAACCTATGTGGGTCTCGGCACTACTCAGGTGGAGTGCAATGACCTAGAGAACGCAGAAGAGAATTTCAAGAAGGCGCTGACCCTCTGCGAAGAGATCGATTACAAAGAAGGTATCGCCAATTCCCATGCGAGCTTCGGCAGTATTCATGAGAAATGCGGCGACGTCGAGCACGCGGAAGATAGTTTCGAGAAGGCGCTGGCAATATTCGAGGCAATCGGTGATCAAGAGAGCGTTGATGAAATGCACGAGTCAATCAAGAGGCTTGCAGATTCGGGTGTCCCGGAGAACCGCGAATGAACACGAATAGACACGAATTGTGAAAACATTAGTGTTCATTGGTGTCCATTCGTGGTTCAACAAGGAGAACGCCGGAACGGCAGAGCCTGATGAATTCTCACCGGCACAGCCGGTGGCTTAACGTTGAGTTAAGATATCGCTGCCTGCCGGACGCTATAATCGTTCGTGATCATCGAACGCTCCGACTGCTTTGAAACCGTGCACCTCCAAGGGTAGATTACGGGATAGCCTTGGGGTTGCCGCCGGTTTTGGTCACAAAAACCGGCCCTCATGCAATTCCCCTCGTCGTTTCACTATAATAGCGCGAATTTTACGTTCGACTACGCACAGAAGGAATTTTTCATGTCCATAAGAGTCGCCGTTATCGGCGCGGGAACCGTTGGCGGTGGCGTCATCGATATTCTTCGGAAAAACAAAGATATCCTCACCGCGAACGCGGGCCAGGATATTGTGCTCACGCACGTCTGCGAATTGAACGAGGACGCCCTGAAGGAGTTCGACCTCAGCGGCGTGACGGTAACGCAAGACGCGTCGTCTCTATTCAACAACCCGGAGGTCGACGTGGTCTGCGAGTTGATCGGGGGCGTGGGCGCGGCGAAGACGTTGACGCTCGAGGCCCTGAAAGCGGGCAAGCATGTCGTGACCGCCAACAAGATGCTGCTCGCCTATCACGGCCCCGAATTGACGGAGGCGGCGCTCTCAGGCGGAGTCGAGCTTCGCTACGAAGCCGCCGTCGCGGGCGGCATCCCCATCATCAAAGCGTTGCGCGAAGGCCTCGCCGCGAATCACATCGAGCACGCCTACGGCATTCTCAACGGCACCTGCAACTACATCCTGAGCCGAATGACCTACGAGGGACTCGCCTTCGACGATGTCCTGAAGCAGGCCATGGACTTGGGATTCGCGGAAACGCCGCCGGATCTCGACATCGAGGGCCACGACACGGCCCACAAATGCCAAATCATGGCCTCACTCTGTTATGCCTCAAAGGTTGACTTGGAATCCATCTCCGTTGAAGGCATCACGGGCATTACCGGCGAGGATGTGGAGTACGCCCGGGAGATGGGCTATCTCATCAAACTGCTTGCCGTCGTGCGGCTCGTCGACGGCGAAATCGATGCGCGCGTCCACCCGGCCCTCGTGCCCGAGACCCATCTGCTCGCGTCGGTGCGCAACGAGTTCAATGCCATCTACGTCCAAGGCGACATGACGGACGCGACCCTCTACTACGGCAAAGGCGCGGGACGCCTCCCCACGGCCAGCGCGGTTGTCGCGGATATTGTCGACATCGCGCGCGCGGGCGATACGCCATCGCCGCCGCCCTTCCACTATAGAAACGATTACCCCCTGCGCGATCCGGGCCTTCTCGAAGGCCGCTACTACCTACGCCTGACGACAAAGGATGTTCCGGGCGTGTTTGGCATCGTGGGCAAAATCTTGGGCGACCATGGCATAAGTATCGCATCGTGCTTTCAGAAAGACCCGCACGGCGTCGACCGTGTCCGCGTCATCATTATGACCCACGAATCGCGTGAGTCGTCGCTGCGTGCCGCTCTCGCGGAAATTGACGCGCACGACTTCAGCGTAGAACCAGCGGCCGCGCTCCGCGTGATTGAGGAATAGCATCGTATGTCCGGAATTATTGAACGCTACCGTGAGCACATGTCCGTCACGGAGAGCACCCAGATCGTCACCCTCAACGAAGGCTCGACACCCCTGATCCCCGCACCCAGGCTCGGCGCGGCGATTCATCCCGATTTGGAAATGTTCCTGAAGTATGAGGGACTCAATCCGACGGGTTCATTCAAAGATCGCGGGATGACCATGGCGGTGACCAAGGCCCTGGAAGACGGTTTCCAAGGCATCATGTGTGCCTCAACCGGCAATACCTCTGCGTCCGCCGCCGCCTATGCGGCCCGGGCTGGCATGCGCTGCGCGGTGCTGATCCCCGATGGCAAGATCGCGCTGGGCAAACTATCCCAGGCCATGATTCACGGCGCGAAGGTCATCCAAATCAAAGGCAACTTCGACAACGCCCTCAATCTGGTTCGCTCGATAACCGAGACCCATCCCATCGCGCTCGTCAACTCTGTAAACCCGCACCGAATCGAAGGGCAAAAGACCGGAGCCTTCGAAATCGTTGACGAGATGGACGGCGCCGCTCCAGACTTTCACGCACTGCCCGTGGGCAACGCAGGCAACATTACCGCCTATTGGAAGGGATACAAGGAATACCATGCCCTCGGCCGTTGCGCAAGCCTTCCACGCATGCTCGGCTTCCAAGCGGCGGGCGCTGCGCCCATCGTCCTGGGCGAGCCCGTAGAAAACCCTCGAACCTTCGCGACGGCTATCCGAATCGGAAATCCCGCGAGCTGGACTGGGGCCGTCGAAGCGCGAGACGAGTCGAAGGGCGTGATCGACATGGTGACCGATGACGAGATCCGAAATGCCTACCGCATGCTCGCCTCCATGGAGGGCGTCTTCGCGGAACCCGCCAGCGCAGCCAGCGTCGCCGGCGTAATCAAACTCGCCGAGGCTGGATTTTTTGACGGAGTGGCCGCTGAGCAAGGACGCGCGATTCGTCTGGTATGCCTGCTCACGGGTCACGGCCTGAAAGACCCCGACAATGCTATCGAATCCGCCGAAGAGCCCTACACCGTCGAGGCTAAAGAAGAAGCAGTCCTCAAGGTAATCGACCTCGAGGCAGCCGTACCCGCCGGCGCGTAGCCCTCGACTCGCTGCTGGTGTATTGGTTCACCCATTTCACAATCAGAATCGCCACCCAAAAAATCATACGGAACCACGAATGGACACGAATAGACACTAATTTTTTTGATTCGTGTGTATTCGTGTTCATTCGTGGTTCAACAGAGGCGATACCTGCCTCTATTCTTGATGGACCAAGGAAACTATCTCCTCCACGGGTAAGAATTGCCGTGCAGTTTTTGCTTGCGCCCCTCATCCAAAATCGCCAACTTGCCGAATCCCAACACCTTACCTCCCTCCACACAAGATGGCGCGGCGATTGCTTAGGTTATTTCGACGAAAACGATGCAAGACGAGGAGGAGCGGGTGGTCCCATTTAGCGGCATAGACACGACGACGCTGTTGGTTACCGGTATGAAAGTCGCCCAGGACAATCACCGGTTGATAGCCAATAACATCGCAAATGTGGATACGCCGCGGTACAACCCGGTCCGGTTAGATTTCGACAAGACCCTTCGCAACGCTCTCCAAGGCAGGGGCCGTATCTCTCTCCGCGAGACGAGACCCCAGCACTTGGCGAGCACGCGATACACCCCAGCGCTCGAGGGGGTTGTAATTTCTGCTAAAAACGACTACAATAAAGTTGACATAGATCAGGAAATTGCGAATCTCGCGGAAAACCGGAGTCGCTACCTCCTGTACGGTAGTCTGGTCGTCAAACAATTCCAGGTAGCCAAGAATATGCTGGCGAACACCAGATAGTCTTGGTAAGAAAGTATAGTTTTGGTAAGAAAAGGGATTCGAGGCTTATGTTAGAAGGCATATCCGCCACAGACATAGCGGTTTCGGGCGTTCGGGCCCAACGCGTTCGCATGAATATCATCGCAAATAACATCGCGAATGCTCAATCCACTCGGACCTCTGAAGGAGGCCCTTTTCGCCGCCAGCTCGCCGTATTCCAGGCGGAACAGTTGCAGCCTATCCTCGATCCCGACAAATTTGGCGTAAAAGTCCAGAAAATAATTTCGGACATGAGCCCGTTCCGCACCGTATTCGACCCCTCGCATCCCGACTCCGATGCTGATGGCATGGTCTCGTACCCGAATGTAAACCTCGCCACGGAGATGATCGATCTGCTCTCCGCGCAGCGGGCTTATGAAGCGAATATTAATATCATGCTTTCCAGCCGACAGATGGGCAATAAGGCATTGGAAATTATTCAAGCATAGTTGCTATGCTTGTTTCCGGGTAGCCAAGATGGGTAGAGGGTAAGAGCGTGGGTCAAGAATTCAAGATTCCAGAGTTGAGCCCAAGGCCACTCGCGATCGATCCAACGCAGCCGCGCCGCGCGGTCCCCTCCGCGCCTGCAAACGTCCCCTCCTTCAAGGATGTCCTCGCGGAGTCCATCACCGAGGTCCAACGCCTCCAAAACGAAGCCGATACGACCATTAAACAGCTCGTGGCCGGCGAAATTAAAGACGTAACCGAGGCCATGGTCGCCGTGGAACGGGCCGATGTGTCCTTCCAGACCATGATGGCGGTTCGGAACAAGGTCGTTTCCGCATATGAAGAAATCATGCGGATGCAAGTGTAGGCTTAGTTAAGTGGAGGGTTGAAAGGCCCTTACAACGATCGTTTTCGTCAACTCGTGGGAAGAAGGCAAGTCGATCCGGGACTCTGGGAAAGGTCCGGAAAGACTGCCGAGGCGTGCCGTTATATTGGGTACGCATCATTCCACTGGCTGTCGGGAGGCATATGGTAACGCTTCCGGCGCCGCTGAGCGGAGTTGACAATTGAATACCAGTTACTTTTTACTTTTGCTAAAGTAGCGATGCGTGGGTAACTCCTCTTGGGAGCAGTACCTGGACTATCCACGCAGCGGGGAGCCTCCAAACTCCCGCCCATATACGGGCGCAAGAGGAAGTCGGTAGGGTCGAAGCCATTCAGGGCCAATACGTTACGTTGTAGTTGTGTGCCTGATGTGGGGCGGTTTGTAATCGCGAAGTAAAGGAACTCGACCGTGCAGACGATATTGGAATTCTTGCGCCAGACGTGGACCGGAGTAGCGGAAGCCTGGGGCCAACTCTCGGCGAACGCCCGCGTCCAAATTGGACTTGCGGGGGCACTTGTCTCCGCCTTCCTGGTGGGCGTCGTGTTTGTCGGTGGATCCCAATCTTTCGTACCCCTCTACAACCGACTCGAGCCCGATGAAGCCGGTCAGATCCTGACCTACCTGAATGACAACGGCTACAACTATAGCCTTGCTGACGAAGGCCGGGTTATTAAAGTTCCCTCGAAGGATCGTTCGGTCATTCGCGTGGCGGTAGCCGAGCTCGGGTTGCCCACCAACCAGTCCGGCGGCGTCGGACTTGAGATCTTCGACACCAGCAGTCTCATGACGAACGACCGTATGCAAGACGTCCAATATCAACGCGCGCTCAACGGCATTGCGCAGCGTCAGCTCAATGAAATGGACTACGTTCGCTCGTCCAAAGTATTTATTTCGAAAGCCCCTCAAGAGTTTTTTGCGCAAATGCAACAGCGTTCCGAAGCCGCCGTGACCCTCGACGTCACCCGCTCTCTTTCGGATGGAGAGATTGCGGCGGTCCTGCAAATCGTCCAGAGCATCGGTGGCCACAATCTTTCCGCAAACGATATCACCCTGGTCGGCGATGGAAAGCTGTTGCACAAGCCTACGAACGATGAATTCGCCTTGCTCGCGGCAGATCAACACGATTTCCGGAGCAAGATCGAGGCGGCGTTGGAACGGAAATTACAATTGGCCTTCGCGCGAACGGGCGACAACGTGATCGTGCATGTAACCGCTACCCTAGACTGGTCTACACAAAATACTACAGCCCGCATCCTTGAGGAAGCACAGCCTATATCGACTCTGGAGACCAAATCGACAACCACGGTTCAGCAAGGGCCACCCGTAGGCGCCCCGGGAGTGGCCGCGAATACGCCCGAAGGCGGAGCAGGGGCAGGCTTGGCGACAACAGATACGAAAACAAGCGAAACGGTTGAAAACTTCGATATGTCGGAAACCGTCACGAACACTTCCCAGCCTGCGGGGCGGCTGACGGCAACGAAAATTGGGATCCTGGTTGACGGGACCTGGACGCCGGCAGTCGATGCCGATGGGAATGACACCGGCGAACCCTTGTGGGTCGCCCCCACCGCGGCCAAAATCGACGCGATCGAGCAGTTGGCCTTGAACACCGTGCCCGATGGCGACACCCCACCGCAGATCAGCGTGACAGCCTATCAATTCGGCGTTCACACGACCCTGGCCGCCGGGCTTGTGGTTCCGCCGAATTGGTGGCAGAATAGTACCGTTCAGCTTGGCGGCCAATTGCTGCTGATGCTCTTGGCCTTCTTCGTGGTTCGGTCCTTCATGCGCGGCGCGATGAGGCCGCCGGAAGAGGAAGACGAGGAACTCGAAGAAGTCGAACAAGTGGACGAAGAAGCGGAACGCCGGAAACGGGTGGTCGAAGAAGTCGAACGGCTTTCGCGAGACGAACCGGAAGCGGTCGCGTCGCTACTGCGTACATGGATGACTGAAGAATAGCGCATGAATGACCGGAATAAAGCATGGATTACCGAGGAGTAGCGGCCTGACTCGCCGCGTATAGAAATTTCGTATGGCCGAAGAACAAGAACCACTCATCGATATACCCGGCAAAACAAAAGCCGCCGTGCTCCTCGCCTGTCTTGGCGCGGAATCGGCCAGCCGTGTGATGGCCGCGATGAGCGACGAAGAGGTAGACGAACTCACGCTGACCTTGTCGAGCCTGGATACCGTGCAACCGGAAACCCGCACGGGAGTCATGGACGAATTTTTCGATCTGGCAGTGGAAAATAAATTCGTAACCACGGGTGGACTCGATTTCGCCCGGGGCTTATTGGAAGGGGCCTTCGGTCCCGAGAAGACCATTGAAATCTTGACCCGACTACAGAGCAGCCTTCAAGAAGTGCCTTTTGAATTCCTAAAAAAAGCCGACCCCTCGCAGATTGTCACCTTTCTGCAAGACGAGCACCCGCAGACCATCTCGCTGATTCTGGCGCATGTACCCCCGGAAACCGCGGCGGTCGTCATCGCCGCTCTGTCTTCCGATGTCCAATCGGACGTGATTACGCGAATCGCTACCATGGAGCGGACGCCGCCGGAGGTCGTGCGCGAAGTGGAGCGGGTGCTGGAACGCAAGATGGCCGCTGTATTCACCCAAGGCTTTACCTTCGCGGGTGGCATTAAAGAGGTCGCAGAGATTCTCAACAGCGTCGACCGCAGCACCGAAAAAACCATCATGACGGAGCTTGAGGAAAACGACCCGGAACTCGCCGATGAAATCGCCCGCCTTATGTTCACCTTCGACGATATCATCTACGTCGAAGACAGCGGCATCCAAAAGGCACTCCGCGAGATCGAGTCGGCCGACCTCGCCCTGGCCCTGAAAGGGTCCAACGAAGAAGTCTCCGAAAAAGTATTGGGCAACATGTCCGAACGCGCGAAGGAGATGATTCTAGAGGAAATCGAATTTATGGGCCCCGTGCGCCTTCGCAATGTGGAAGAGGCGCAACAGAAAATTGTGGCCATCGTGCGCCGCCTCGAAGAATCCGGCGAACTAATCATCGAAGGACGCGGAGGCGGGGGCGATGACGAAATCGTGGTCTAGTCGCGCTGTCCCAGAAGAGTGTGGGGTAGCAGATCGATGAGCAAAATCATCAAGACCGCCGAACGCGCCGCCAACGTGATCGAGGCCTATGAGCGTGACTTATTGGATGTTTCCGTCGCCCTGAGCAATGAGGAAATAGGCTCCGTCGATCCCGCCGTAATCATGGCCGAGGCCCGGGCGGAAGCCGAGGAAAAGGTACAGGAAGCCTACGCCGAAGGATTGCGCCGGGGCGAGGAGGCCGGTCGCGAACGCTTCGACGAATCGTTGGCCGAATGCGAAGCAGCACTCCAACAGGCGGGGCGGGCGATCCTTGAAGCGCAGACCGAATTTATCGAGTCGTTGGAGCCACAGGTCGTTTCGGTGATCGAAGCGATAGCCTTCCGGATTCTGCGAAGAGAATCAACCACCGATCCCGAACTGGTGAAGACCATGGCGCGGGAAGCGCTCACCTGTTTAACGGGCCAAGAGCAGTTGCTCGTCCGGGTGAATCCGCAAGACGCGCAGGCCTTGCGTGACCATCGTGTGGACCTCCTCAGCGAAATCGAAGGAATCGATCACTTCGAGATTATCGACGACGACTCCGTCTCCCCCGGGGGCTGTGTCACCGAGAGCGACCGGGCGCACATTGACGCGCGCTTCGAGTCTCAGCTCAAGGAAATTCTCGATCGCCTGAAGGAGTAGCCCGTGAGCGCGATAAATATCCAGCGATTATCTGATCAGGCCGCCCGCGCAAACCCCATCCCCTTGCGCGGCAAGGTAACCGAGGTTGTCGGCCTGACCATCGAGGCCACGGGCCCCTCCATGCGCATCGGCGATTTGTGTTATATCCAGCCGCCCGATAGTACGGTGCGACTCCCCGTTGAAGTCGTAGGGTTTCGGCGCGACCGAATTCTCCTGATGGCCTTGGGGAGACTCGACGGTATCGCGCCCGCGAGCCTGCTCATCCCGACCTACGCGCCGATCCAAGTAAAGGTAGGCCCCCATCTTATTGGCCGCGTGATCGGCGGGCTCGGCCAACCGCTAGACCAAGGCCCCCCGCTGAACGAAGGCGAGGCCGTACCCTTACAGGCCCGCCCCCCAGCGCCCTTAGAACGCCGACGCATCCTCGAACCCATCACCACCGGGGTGCGAGCTATCGATGCCTGCATGACCTGCGGCACCGGGCAACGACTGGGCATCATGTCGGGAAGCGGCGTCGGAAAAAGTAAACTCATCGGCATGATCGCGCGAAACACCAACGCCGATGTAAACGTGATAGCCCTTATCGGCGAGCGCGGCCGGGAAGTGCGTGATTTTGTCGAGGCCGACTTGGGCGAAGACGGATTGAGCCGTTCCATCGTCGTCGCAGCGACCTCAGACGAACCGGCGCTCGTGCGTATCAAGGGGGCGTATCTTGCAACCGCTATCGCGGAATGGTATCGGAAGCAAGGCGCAAACGTGATGCTCGTCATGGATTCAATCACCCGCTTCGCCATGGCACAGCGCGAGGTAGGGCTGGCCGTGGGCGAGCCGCCTACGACGAAGGGCTATCCGCCTTCGGTCTACGCGGCCCTGCCGCAATTACTCGAACGGGCCGGCACCTCTGCCGAGGGCAGCATCACCGGGTTCTACAGCGTGCTCGTCGAGGGAGACGATATGAACGATCCCGTCGGCGATGCGGTTCGCAGCATTCTTGATGGCCACGTGGTGTTGTCCAGAGACTTGGCGTCGAGTGGACACTATCCGGCGGTCGACGTGCTCGAAAGCGTAAGCCGCACCATGATCGATGTGACCACGGAATCCCATCAAGCAGCCGCCCAGGCCCTGCGCGCGACCCTGGCGACCTATCGGGATGCGGAAGACCTGGTGAACATCGGGGCCTATGTGGCGGGCAGCAACCCAGAAATTGATCGAGCCTTGCGCGTCATGCCTAATATTCGGGCATTCCTGCGGCAGGGGCTCTTTGAGCCGTCTACACTCGAAGATATGGAACCGCTGATGCGTAGGGCGCTGGCATGACTTTACCATTGGCTAAACGGGCATGGGCATTCATCATGGCAATTAGAAACTCACGGGGATACGCGACCCTCCTGCGTGTTCGTAAACGGCAAGAAGACTTGAAGGCTGGCGCCTTCGCCGAGGCTCAGCGAAATGTTCGCCGGGCCGAAGCGGAACGCACAGATATCCTGGCGTACCAGCAGCGGATTGTTTACGGAGCCGAACGAGCCTCGAAAACCCTCGAAGACCCGGTTAGCGTCCGTCAATACCTCCTCTTTGAACGCCACCTCGCGCAGCGCTCCGTGGACAAGGATTCCGAAATCGGCACCCTGAAACACGTAGCCGAAGATCGCCGACAGGAGCTTGAAACCTCGATGAAAGACCGGCGCATGGTCGAACGCTTGCTCGAACGGAGCCACGAAGAGCGAGAACGACGGCGCGCGGAGATGGAACGGAAAGCTGCCGACGAAGTCGCTTCGATTCGCGCGGCGCTCTTCGCCACGGCTCAGCGCAACGAAGGCCTGCCGAGGATGGCTGAGACATGATTCGCATACTGATAGCTGCGGTGCTCGTTGCCGTGGCCTTCCTGGCGGCCATGGTCGTTCCCATGGCCCTGACGGGAACGCTAAACGCGGGTTCCCTGTTGCAGTTACTGGGGCTGAGTGCCGCAGCGCCCGCCACCGCCCCGGCAGCGCCCACTGATATTAGCCCGCTATCGCAAATGCTTAAGAGCGAACTGGAAGCGGTTCGCCTGAAAAATGCGCAACTTGACGAGCGGGAAACTCAACTTGACCTTCGCCAAACGGAATTGGAGGCCCTGTTGCGGGATATCGAATCAAAAGAAGATCTCCTTAAATCGGCCCTGGACGACCTCGATGCGGATCAAGGCGAGGGGCTGACCGCTAAGGCTAAAATGATGGGTGCCATGGATCCGGAAGTGGCCGCTACCTCGATAGAGGAGATGGATCCCCAAGACGCGGCCGCTATCCTCCGGCTCCTCAAGGATAAGGATAGCGCCGCAATCCTGGATGCAATCCTAGACGTAGCCGACCGCAACCTTATCCTCGAATATATCGGCGCGCCGAAGTACTAGGTATTGGTTCGTAATTGATCCGACTTAAGTTGTCATTGCGAGTCAGAACCCGCTTCGCGGGAAATTGGGATAAGGACAGAGGCG
>JAPYPO010000674.1 GCA_029937645.1 Candidatus Hydrogenedentota bacterium | reverse complement strand
AACAGGTGATCCTTTTCCTCCGGAATGGGTGATCTTTTTCACCGGAATGCGCACCTTACGCGCTGCCTTACAGAATCGATTTCAACATTCTGGGCGAAATCTACTCTCTCCGCTTGTCGTTATCCAGCAAGGCATTAGTGGATTCCTGAATCGAGATCGCCAAGTACAAATTCATGGCACATACGCCAGTGACGGAACCGACCCCTTCAACAGTTATCTGTGACCTCCCGTAGATTAGGCCACTTGACCGCAGAGAAAAGTTCGTACCTGACTCAAAACACCGCCACATCCGCACCGAAAACATTGACCTCTGTGCATTCGCAGTATAGCCGGGCTATTGGCCAAGACTCATTGACTCAAACCTCACTTAGTGTGTGTAAGCCACCATTTGATCGTGCTGGTTACTTTTTCGGCGGCTTCGCGCTGGATCGTGTGGCCTTTTCCCGGGAATGTGACTAAAGTGTAATCGTTGGAAATCCAATCCCATGTCTTGCTGAGACCGTCCTTGTCGACGGCTGTGTCTGTCAGGCCGTGGAATTGCAGCACCGGGCAGGTTATTGTTGGCCAGTCGGCCAGTTCTTTATACGGTTCCTTAAAGTAGTTCGCTTTGTAGAAATTCAGCATGCCGTCGATGTAAGAACGTTTGTAAGCTGCCTTCGCGAATTCTAGGACCTTTTCGCCATGGGATGCGTATTGCTGAGCCATTCCTTCGCGACGGCTCTCGAACATTTCCCCCGCCTCTGGGGTCTGAAAGAAACGAGCGTATTCGGTGTTTCGCTTCTGTTGCGGAGTCGCATTGGCTAGGGTTCGCGAGAATCCGCGCGGATGCGTGAGGTTCATCATGACGAGCCGCTCTACTTTCGTGGAGTACTTTTCATCCATGGTGTACCACCAAGCGAGCATGCCGCCCCAATCGTGGGCGATGAGCGTGAATGTATCTGCCCCGGCGTCCTTTGCGACCGCATCGATGTCTGAAAGTAGAAGGGCCTTATCGTAGTTTTCGACACCTTCTGGCTGGCCGCTCTTGTTCGTGCCGCGCGTGTCCAGGGCGATACACCGGTAGGACTTCGAGAGTTCTTCGATTTGGTGATTCCATACGTACCAGAAATCGGGGAAACCGTGTACGAACAGTAGATCGGGGCCTTGTCCGATTGTGATGTAGTGAACGTTTACGCCGTGATTATCGACGTTGTGATGTTCTACTCGGTCGATGAGCAAGTTGTCGTTCGCATAAACAGGCGCGCATAGACAGGCCGCCAGTGCGACCATTCCTACTCGAGTCCACATTTTCTTACTCCTTCTCAGTGGGTTCAGATGGCGACCATAGTAGCATGCGGCCAGACCAGAAGAAACGACGAAAAGGCCAGATCGTGGCGCTGTTGAATGAGACGCTTGGTTGGTGTGACGAGGTGACGGATCCCCTTCGCTTCGTGCAACTGCGGAAGTCCATGTGAGGATAGAGCATGCTTGAGTAAAATACGTGTTTTCAGTTTAAGATTGTCGCGCCAGTTAAAGTCTCGCCGCGAATTGCGGTCAAATGCGCTTACTTGTTCAAATTCATGTATCCTTGGGCATAGCGTTTATCAATCGAGTTCCCTCATATTTGAAGGAGGATATTTCATGAGCACCAATAGAAAATCGCGCGCCCTGTTCGCGGGAATGTGTGCGCTGCTTGCGGTTGTAGTTTCCAGCGGGGCCTTCGCCGAAGACACTTGGCCCCAGTTTCGCGGACCGGAGATGAATCCCGCGCTTGAAGATAATCCGAACCTTCCCGAAACGTGGAGCACGACGGAGAACGTCGAATGGGTTACGGATATCCCGGGCCTTGGCTGGTCGAGTCCGGTCGTGTGGGGCAACAAGGTGTTCTTAACCTCCGTAGACGCCGCGGGAAATTTCGAGCAGCCAAAGGATGGGCTTTATAACGGGCGAGGCCGCCCGATTCCGCTCGATATGGAGCACGGATGGGTCGTCTATTGCCTGGAATTGGATTCCGGCGAGGTACTCTGGAGGAAGCAAGTCCGAACAGGTAAGCCGGCCGTCAGTCGGCACCCGAAAGCCACGTACGCC
>JAPYPO010000100.1 GCA_029937645.1 Candidatus Hydrogenedentota bacterium | reverse complement strand
ATGTAAGGTTCTACGCGACGATCTGCGGAACAGCCGCTGCGCCGTAGCCGACCTGAAACGGGAGGTATTGTTGACGCGAAAGCTGCGCCATGCGCATATCCTACCGGTATTCACCTTTTGGGACACGGAGGCGGCCTGTTTCATTACGATGCAGTACGTTCAAGGCGAGAATCTCATCGAGGCCCTCTCGCGCCACCAGAAACCCTTCGCGCTTGATGAAGTCTTGCCGTGGTTGCTTGATTTATCGAATGCCCTCGACTACGCGCATTCCACGGGGATTCTTCACCGGGATATTAAACCGTCCAATATTCTTCTGGCCGAAGAGGGCGGCGTTCAACTGGCTGATTTTGGTATCGCTCGGACGGCGCGCGAATCGGAGAACGGCTTGGCGGATGGGCTGACCCAGGGCACGCTCTTGTATATGAGCCCTGAGCAACTCACGGGACAGGCCATCGATCATCGGAGCGACCTCTATGGGCTCGCGGCCACGATACACGAATTGTTGGCTGGCTCCCCTCCATTTCTCGGTTCCGACGCCGTAAGTCAGATACAATTGAAACCAGCGCCGTCCATCCCTCACCTGAGCCAAGCCGTAAACGACGCCCTGCAAAGCGCCCTCGCAAAGAATCCGGCAAACCGGCCAAATTCCTGTCACGAATTTTACGAACGTTTGGCGGAGGCTGCCCGGACCAGCGTGCCCCCCGACCGGGCGCTCCCTACGCTTCAGCTTCAGGAGGATCAGCCTACAGAGGTGTTGCCCGCTTCAGCTTCGGCCTCATTCCATTTGCGGCTGGGCGATATGCTTATCAAGGAAGGTATGCTCAGCGAGGACCGGCTGTATGCGGGGCTCGGCCACCAAGAACGGACCGGCGAAAAACTCGGCGCGGCGCTGGTCACGCTGGGTTTTGTGACGGAAGAGGATATCGCGAACACGTTGAGCCAGCAGCTCAATCTGCCGAAGATTTGCCTGGACGGCCTGGATCCTGAGAGAGGCCTTTGTAAGCCGCTGGACCGCGAACTGTCGATCCTGCTCGGATGCGCGCCGGTCAGGAAATCGGAGAACGGCGTGGTCATCGCGGTCGCCGACCCGCTCGACATGCGCGCGCTCAACCGGCTCGAAACGGCGTTTGGCGAGCCCGTGGAACTTTGTATCGCTACGGGCACCGAAATCCGCGACGCGATTGATAACATCTTTCCGCCGGAGTAGTGCCGGCTGTTCGCTTAGGCGGACCACGCCTGATAAGGAATTCTGCCCCATGCGGAACATCGTTAAGATCGTATTCTTCCTTTGCGTAGTGTCCCTATCCGTCCCGGCTTTCGGGGGGCCTCTCGACGAGCATCCCGAATCCTCCGGTTCCATGTACGAAGATTCCATCCACCTAGAGGAATCAGATAGTTGGCGTGCCAGGGATATCTTGGAATGGTTCGAGTGGAATCTCGATGACCTCTCGATACCCTACGTCGTTTGGCTCGATCCCACCGTGACCGGGACGGCCGACTTCGAGATGTCAGAAGATTTCACGTATCGAGAACATTTTGAGCGCTACGCTCAGCACCTTGGCGCGTTTCACGAAATCACGCATCCGAACTTCGTTGAACTTACATGGGGAAGCAGCGAAAGGGTTGAAGAACTGCGGGCGGGCATGAATCACGAAGTTCCCCCGATTTCGTTTTTTGTAGAGGAGGAAAGTCAACTCCCGGAATTGTGGAGCCGCGTCTCGGGGATCAAGGCTTCCTATAAAGAGACCGGGTGGGAATGGACGGGCAGACGCTCGCGCTTGGAGTCTACAGAACTATTCAAGGGATTTGACCTCTACGAGTTCTTTGAGGAAATCGACGAAGCCCAGGAGGAGTCCGATAGCTTCGAATCGATATTTACTGTCATGACACCCACAACCTTGGATGAATTCATGGCTGTTATGGCCGCTCAGTTCGGTAGCGCCGCTGCTCAGGAACAGGGCGAGTGGAGTTTTGTCCCACTGTCAGAGGCGAACGTACAGGCAGGGCTGGTCAAGTTGCTCCTGGCGCAGATCGAGAACAATCCCTATAGCGGTGGCTATGGAAGGCCGGGCCAGATTCTTATGCGGATCGGAAAACCCAGGTTAGGGGAAATCCTCGAAGCGTTCGAGAATGCCGAGGCCTACTACCTTGGCGCTTTGACGAATATCTTAGCCAAGATTCCGGCGCCCGAGCGAGACGCGGCGTTTATTGCAGAGCTTACCGAGATTCTGCCTAGATCTCCGGCATTCTTGTCGCATTCGCATGTTCCGGCCATGATCTACGCTTTGGCTGATAACAATTACCTTGATGCTGTCGATATTCTCACGCGCTATGCCAACGGCGACAGCCAAGTCGGCTACGTTTCGGGGGATGCCCAGATTGCGCTCAACAATCTGGGTTTCCCAATTTCGAGAGACAACTTGCCTGAGAGGGTAGATTTTTCGGGCGAGACAGATGCGTGGAGGTCGCTTCCCTATTACGCAACGTTGCGAGGGATTCTCCCGTACATGGGCGCGCTGGAATTCCTCTTCCATAGACCAGGGAAACTGAAGGTCTCCTCTGTTGAAAAGAACGAGATGGGGGGGCTTACATTCAAAGGAACACTGCCGGACGACGCGGGAACGTGGGAGCTTGAAATCGGACGGGAGCAGCAGAACAAGATTCCCATAGGATATTCTTTTGTTTGTGGCGGCCTATGCGGGGGCGGGTACGCGGGAATTCTCACGAGAGAAATTGACCGTTGGGCGATGATCTATTGGCAGGGGCTTTGGGTGAGCTAGGGATTGGGAGAACGCGCCGTTCGATTCCCAGAGAGTCCATTTGATCGCCTTCGCGGTTTCTTCTAGGATGCTTGGCAACTCGCCTCGGGCCGGGGCGGGCGAAACTATTCCTTTTCAGCGGAAGGAAATCTGCATGGGGTTTGTAAAGTCGCGTCTGTCGTTCATGATGTTTTTGCAGTATGCCGTGTGGGGGCTATGGCTCCCCGTTCTTGCGCGATACTTGCAAGCGAGTGTTGACGACGGAGGACTGGGCTTTTCCACCGGGCAAGTCGCGACTATCCTCGGCGTAGCCAGCGCGTGCGGTGCGCTTACCGCGCCCTTTATCGGCGGCCAACTTGCGGACCGGTATATTTCGGCGGAAAAGTTGCTGGCATTGCTCCTGCTGTTGGGCGGTATCGTGAAGTTTTTTACCGCGTACCAAACGTCTTTTACAATGTGGCTTGTGTTGTCGGTGGTGTATAGCGTCCTGTATCAACCGACGTTAGCGCTGACGAACTCGCTGACGTTTGCGCACGTCAATAATCCTGACAAATATTTTCCGCTCGTTCGCGTGTGGGGAGCTATCGGGTGGATCGCGGCGAGCTGGGTTTTCTCGATGGTTTGGCTACTCACCGATATGAGCCCCGCCACTCTCCCCCCCTTCTTCACGGGAACGGAAATCGCCGACGTCACGAATCGGCTTGTCGACGCGCTCAAGTTTTCCGGTGGGCTTTCCGTCCTATACGCGGGGTTCTGTTTCCTGCTCCCGCGCACACCGCCCAACCGGGAAAACGTCGAAGCTCTCGCGTTCGTAAAGGCCTTCGCGCTGCTTAAGAAACCCTCATTCGCCGTGCTCATGGCCGCGTGTCTGCCCATTAGCATCATCCACCAAGCCTATTTCGTGCAGACCGGCCCGTACTTCTCCGAAGTATTATCCATGCAGGATAGTTACATCGGGCCCGCGATGACCATCGGGCAATTTGCGGAGATTTTGGTTATGGTGGCGCTGGGTTTCATCCTGCTGCGTTTCGGGTTTCGGACGACCATCGCCATCGGTTGCGCGGCCTACTTCTTGCGGTTCGCGATTTTCGGAACGGTCGATCTCCCCGTTCCCCTTATCGTTTCCAGCCAAGCGCTTCACGGTGTGAGTTACGCCTGTTTTTTCGTGTCCGTGTATATGTACACAGACCGCCTCGCGCCACCGGATATCCGGCATTCCGCCCAGACGGTGGTATCGATAATTCTAATTGGCGTGGGGCCGATCCTGTCGTCGCCCTTCCTCACGATTCTAGGCAGAATCTTCCTGCCCGAGGATGGCCCGAACAACTACGCCGGCTTCTGGTACACCATGGCCGGAATCGCGCTTATCACTACCGTGGCCTTCGTAACCTTTTTTCGCGATGAAACGACTGGGGGCGGGGACGAATAGCCCGGCACTTTACCCACCCGCCGCCACCGTAATGGCTTCGTCGGCCAGTTCGGTTAAGCGCTCCGCGTCGTCGATGCAATCTTCGGGCACTTCGTAGTAGGACCGCAGCGATTGCTTGGCGTTGGCCTGAAAGGGCTCCATTTCCCAGTCGAGATACTTGGCGCGCGAATCTTCGTTGGTCTTCAAATAGAGATGGCCGCGGTATGCGATCCCGAAAAAGGTCGATCCGCAGTACAAGCCGAAGCCTCCGAACATGGAACGATGGATAATTCCGTCCAGCGACGCAATCTGATCGCAGATGTGTTCGACGAAGGAATCATCTGAAGAGATGTGTCTGGCCATGGTTCCCGGTTCAACTCCTGTCCCGCGTTGTTCGGCGGACTATTTCTTCGCCAGTTCTTCTTGGACAAGGCCGACGAGGAGCGGGTCGTCGGGCCGCATAGGAGGTTCGGCCCGTGCCACGACTCGGCCATTGCGCCCTACCACGAACTTGGTGAAATTCCAGGTGATCGCGCCGCCCAAGTTTCCGTTTTCCTCGCGCGATATCAACGATCCATAGAGCGATTCTGCCCGGGGATCCTTTACCGAAGTCTTGGCGAATAGATCAAAGCCCACGCGGTATGTCGCGGCGCAGAAGGCCTTGATCTCATCGTGGCTTCCAGGTTCCTGGCTTCCGAAGTCGTTGCAGGGAAACCCGAGGATGCGTAGCCCTTCGTGATTGTATTTTTCGTGCAAGGCTTCGAGCGCTTTATATTGCGGGGTAAACCCGCACTTGGACGCCACGTTTACGATGAGCAGGACTTTGTCTTTGTATTCGGCCAAGTCGACTTCTTCTCCCTCGATGGACGATACGGTACGGCGCAAAATATCGACCCCGAGGCCTTGGCGAAGTTTCTTGCCCGAGCCGGTGAGTCGGCCCCACAGCAGTTGTGGTAGTCCCATTTGGGTCTCCATCCCGCGATCCGGATGGGCTGTGCCGCCGCTTCTAACCGCAAGCCGGCCGCGTCACCCCGATAGATCTCGTATCTTCGCTAAGATATGATCGGGCGTTAGCCCTTGATGTGGAATGTGTTCATGGATTCCGCCTTCGCCCAGTTTGTCGACGCCCATGTAGGCGTATTTGGGCGCGTGCCCGCGGGCCAGAAGCCAACTGCCGTAGCGGACGCCCAGTCCCGTATTCTCATTTTGCCCTTCGACGACGAGGGCGAAAGGCGCGCCTCCCGTCTTGGCCATCGCCGCTTCATCGACCACGTTCAGCGTGGGCTTGTTGACCAGTCCCACATCCAAACCATCGGCGCGGGCGCGGTCTACGGCATCGAGGGCGCGGTACAGCAGCTCGCCGTAGGAGACGACATAGCCTGCGGATCCTTCGCGGATAATTTCGTCTTTTTCCGGCTCGAAGGTGTAGCCCTCCTCGTAAAACCTGCTGCCGTTTTCCTTGCAGATGAAGGGAACCTTCGAGCGCGTCGAAAATACGTAGCGAATTCCTTTATCCGAGAAGATTCGCTCCACGACCGCTCTCAATTGCAAGGCGTCCGCAGGAAAATAAAGGCGTGTGGTGTCGCCCACGGGCAGGCCGTTATTGGCTAAGAATACATTGACGCCATAGTGGCTTGTATTGTCCGCGATCTCATCGACACCGGCGTGTGAGAAATGGCAGAGGAGGTCCGACCTGTTGAGCCGGGCCATGGTCGATTCGGAAATGATCATCTCCAGGAAGGCGGAGAAGGTGCTGAATATCCCTTGCTTCCCTTCTTCGTAGCCAAAGCCTGCGGCGGCCGAAAAATTGCCGCGCTCCATGACGCCGCCCAGCGCGAACACGTCGGGATGCTCGGCGTGAATGGCCTTGATGCCCGTCGAGCCTTCCAGGTCGGAATCGACGACAAAAAGGCTGGAGGCCCGTTCTTCGGGCGCCATGCGGTCGAGGATGCCGTTGATGGCCAACCCGAATTCATTGCGGTTGCTTCCCACGTCTTGTGTCGAGCCCAGGTAAGTGGCCTTGGGCTTGGAAGGTTCGATCTTGTTCAGGTAGTCGATGGCCTCGCTATGGCCCCGCGCTTCCAGATACTGAAGGGCGTAATCCTTACTGATGACGTCGTGCCCGGCGTTGCTTCCCTCGATCCCCGGTATGCCCGGCGCCATGGGACGCCGGTTGACGAGCGCATAGGGGCCTTTGTGGGCCAGGGCCGCGTGCATTCGTTTGTACAACGATTCCAGGTCTTCGCCCTGTCCGGTATCGACGGTCATGCCGTGGCCTTCGAGGGTCTTGGCGATATCGTAGCCGGGCAAGTAATCGCGCGGGTGACCGGCGATCGTCACGTTGTTGTCGTCGACAATGAGTTTTACGTTGAGGCCTTGCGCGACGGCAAAGCGCGCCGCTTCCGCATCGTTGCCTTCTTGTTGCGAACCGTCCGAGCTGAAGAGGAAAACGGCCTTGCCCGGGTTGGCCCGTGCGATACCGTTGACGAACGGACCCATGTGCCCGAGGCGTCCGGATGCGAAGGTCACGCCAATGGAGGGATCCCGTTCCGGATGTCCGTAGAGGTGCAGTCCGGCTTCACGGTGGTGGAGGAGTTTTTCCATAGGTATTTTGCCGTTGAAGGCGGACATGGCGTATTGGATAGCGACACGGTGGCCCGCTTCGTCAAAGAAGGAGGGGTACACGTCGTTGCTTCCGCGCATGAACGCGTCGGCGATCAAGACTTCAGGCACCATGCTGTACGCGCCGCCCGTGTGCCCACCGAAACCGCGAATGCCGGCGATGACGGTAAAAAAGACGATGGTGTCGCGCACGGTTTGGATATTGGCGCTGAGCCGTTCCGCCTCCTCCGGGGAGAGGGAAGGCGAAGCCGGGTCGAAGCTCAGCGGCGCGTAGGAACTCGTGTCGATAGGGAAGCTCATGGTTGTGGAAAGCCCTTGTCTATGATTCAATGCGAAATAGTCCGCGACCCCATACCACATTTGGTACGGTTGGATTCGTGGCGCAAACGGTTCTGGCGCCTTCCACGGGAGGCCTCGGAAAGGTGCAGCTCCAGTTCCGATTCCGACCCCGTGTAGGCGGGAGTATAGCATCTGAGGCCGGTGGCAATTCTACTCGGGGGTTGCCGTGAGCGAGGGCTGTCTTTCTTCCCGGTTTTCGCTGCGCAGGTGGGCCAGGCTGGCGAAATAGCGTAGACACCATTGCTGCGCGTCGTCGATGAAGGTGTAGAACAAGGGCACAACGAATAGGGTGAGGACGGTGCCCGCCGTGAGACCGCCTATAAGGGCGCGGCCCAACCCGGTGACGGCTTCGGCGCCCGTTCCGATGCCCACCGCGAGTGGCACGGCACCCAGGATGGTGGTGAGGGCGGTCATGACGACCGGGCGCAAGCGGTCCGTTCCGGCTTGAACTACCGCGTCGATTCGGGCCATGCCTTTCTTGCGGAGATTGTTGATGTGGTCGATGATAACGATCCCGTTATTGACGACGACGCCTACCATGAGGATGCATCCGATAAAGGCGATGGAATCCATTGCGGTCCCGGTGAGGTACATAATCCAGACGACTCCGATGGACGCCAAGGGTACGGTGATAAGGATGGACAGGGGGAGCAGGAAGGATTCGAAGAGCGCCGCCATGACGATGTAGATGAGGATGACGGCCATGCCCAGGGTGGATAAGAAGCTCCCGAAGTCCTCGTCGAGGTTTTGGAGTTCGTCGCCGAAGGCGAGGCTGTATCCGGGGGGTAGATCGAAGTCTTCTTTCAGCGTGCGCAGCGCGTCCCGGACTTTCGACAAGTCGGACCCCGTTGTTTTTGCGGAAACCCAAATGTAGTTCTTGCCATCCATACGGGAAATAGACTGGGGCGTTCCGGCCTTTTCGTAATCGACCAGTTGGCCGAGTGGCACGAGAACGCCTTCGCTCCCAAGCAGCATGACGTTGTCGAGATTGGCCTTGCTTTTTCGATCCTCTTCACGGAACTGTGCCCAGACGGGTACCTCGCGCCCGGCGCGCTTCATATCGGGAAGGCGAGTGCCTTGCAGGGCGAATGCCACGGTCTGAGCCACTGCAGTCGAATTGATGCCGGAGCGTTCGGCGAGGCTTTCGTCGATGGCGAGTTGTATTTCCTGACCGGGCGGGCGGGTATTCTTATCGGCTTCGGTAATTTCCTCGATTCCGTTCATGACTTGGACGAGCCGGTCGGCATATTGTTCCAGCGTGTCGATGTCGTCACCCTGGATACGCATGGAAACGCTCTTCTGCCCCCCGCTGCCCCCCGTTGTGCTGCTTTGTGCGCTGTAGTACCGAAGCTGTCCGCCGGGAATGCGTAACCCATGGCGCTGGCTCAGGATTTTCATGACTTCATCGGAGGTGTAGGGCGGTTTTTCGCCGGGCGGGTAGTCACCTGGGCGCTTGAGGATCAGCTCGATGGAACCTTCGCGGCCCCAATGATTCCTGACGATGTTCGCGATTCCGAGTTCATCGCGTGACTTCTCGATCGCGGAACTCAGTACGTCGAACACGTCCGAGGTGGCCTCGAAGTCGTTGTTGGCCTCAAGCTCGACTCGGACGGTGACGCGGCGGTTGTCTATTTCCGGCATGTCTTGAAGGCCGAGGTTCTTCAGGGGAACGGTGTACGTTATCCATCCGAAGCCGATCATGAGGAGGAGCGTCGCAAGGCGCCAGTTCATACTCAGGCGCAGGATTGCTGAATAGGCCGCGATGGCTTTCAGGGAGTGTCGCCTGAAGCGTCGGATGAGGCTGTTGGGTTTCGCGGTGGCGTCTTCCAAATCGCCCGGCGACGGCGTCCTGGGCACTTTGTCGTGGAAACGACTGGTGGCCACGGGGATGACCGTCAGGGCGATGATTAGACTGGCGCCCAAGGCCGAGGAGATGGCCACGGCGAACTGCGTCATGAAGGTCGTCATGGGGCCGGGCTGCAGGAAGACGGCCGGGATGAAGACGATGCCCGTGGTCAGGGTTGCGGCCACAATGGCCATGGATACTTCGCTTGCGCCGCGGCGGGCGCTTTCCATGGGCGAATAGCCCATGCCGCGGTAGCGATAAATGTTTTCTACAACGACGATGGAGTTGTCCACGACCATGCCGATGCCGACAATGAGTGACATCATGGTAATGAGGTTGAGGGAGATTCCGATGAAATAGAGCACGATGATCCCGGCGACGATGGATCCGGGTATCGCGAGCGCGACGACTATGGTCGGCCTGAATCGGCCGAGAAAGGCTAGAAGAATGATGATGGAGAATGCGCCGCCAAAGAGGCCGGCCTTGAGCAATCCGTCTCGGGCGGAGCGAATGATGTCGCCTTGGTCGAAGAGCACCAGGTGTTCCGTGGTTTCGAACTCAGGCAGGGCGAGGAGGCGCTCGATTTCGGCGACGACTCCTGCGCAGGTCGTGACGGTGTTCGCCTCTGCCTCTTTGCTGATTTGCAAAACGAGCTGGTTGCGACCATCGACAGACGTGTGAAACTTGTCATCCCGCTCGCGGTAGCCCACCTGCGCGATATCCTTTAAGCGAAGGCCCTGGCCAATGGGGAGGGCGGCGAGTTCTTCGGGTCGCCGGAATTCGTCGAGCGACCGGACGAAATACCGAGTCCGGCCGTCCAGCAGTTCGCCGGCGGAGACGTTGATGCTGGCGTTCTGCAGCGCGCCCATCACTTGGAAAATGGACGTGCCGTGACGGCGGAGCGCGTTCTGATCGAACTCAATCAGAACCGATTCTTGTTCAATTCCCTTGACCGCGGCGTCGGCCACGCCCTCGATCCGCTGCAGTTTTGGCACAAGCCCATTGAGAATAAGATCGCCGAAGGCCTTTCGGTCGCCTTTGCCCGCGAGGCCAATCGTCATCACGGGCATGGCGTCAGTGCTGAAATGCTGGATGTATATATTATCAACCGAGTCGGGCAACACGAGGCGAAGGCGCTCGATGCGGTCGCGCACCTCGGCGAGGGATTCGTTCATGTCCGCGCCCATTTCGAATTCGAGGCTGATACTACATCCGTTCGAGCTCGAGTTGGTGCTCAACCGGTTGAGGTTCGGGAGGGTGCGGAATTCGCCTTCCGCTGGAATGGCGATTTCCTGTTCGACTTGCTTCGGCGTCGCGCCGGGATAGAGGATCCATGTGGCCATGAAGGGCAGATCGACCTTGGGCATGAATTCGAGGGGCATCCGTGCGCCGGCGATCACCCCCAAGCCGATGAAGGTGATGACAAGCATCGTCACGGTGATGGGCCGCTCCGTAGCTATCTCAGGCAGCGAGCGCCTCATGCTTTGTCGCGTCCTCCAAAGGATTTGTAGACCACGGGAATGATGAACAGGGTTAGCAGTGTGCCCGACGCGAGGCCGGCCATGACGGTTATCGCCATGGGCCGCCTCATCTCCGCGCCTTCACCGGTGGAGAGGACCATGGGAAGCAGGCCAAGAATCGTGGTGAGCGTCGTCATGAGAATGGGGCGGAACCGTACGCCACAGGCCTCCACGATGGCCTCGGTTTTGGGCAGGCCCCGGGCTCGAAGTTGGTTGATGTAATCGACGAGGATGATGGCGGCGTTGACGATAATACCGGCGAGGACGATGCCGCCGATAAAGACGACGATGCTGACGCTGAGGCCGAGCCAGTCGAGGGCGTAGACGACGCCAACGAAGGCCAGGGGCACGCTGAACATGATGAGGGCGGGGTGGTAGATGGATTCGAATTGACAGGCCATGACGACATAGATGAGGAATACGGCGAGAAGCAGGGCGAAGATCATGCTGCCGGAGGACGACTCCAACTCTTGCTGTTGGCCGCCCAGATTGTAGTCGTACTCCGGGGGCCATGCGAGGGCGAGGGTCGCCATGCGCTCGTCGATGTCGCGGGCGGCGCTGCCGAGATCGCGGCCTTCGACGTTGGCGGTGATGAGCACCACTTGGCGCTGGTCGATACGGCGGATCTCGCTGGGGCCGTCTTGCACATGAAGTGTTGCAGCGGCCGACAAGGTGGTCGATGGAAACCCGGAAGTGATCGGCAGATTCTTCAGGTCGATCAGGCTCGACAGGCGCCGTTGATCCGCGCGAACCCGGACCCCGATATTTTCCGCGCCCCGGCTGAACTCGGTCGCGATGTTGCCCTGCACTTCGTCTTTGACCAACTGCGCCACTTCGCTG
>JAPYPO010000099.1 GCA_029937645.1 Candidatus Hydrogenedentota bacterium | reverse complement strand
CGATGTATCCGTCGAGGTCGTTGTCGAGTCCGTCTTGGGGCATGAAGATGTCGGTAGCGACGGCGAGCCAGATGGAATCTTTGAGGCCGTCTTCGTCGTTGTCGACGTCGGCCCAGACGTCGACTTGTTCGGGGTAGGTCGGCGGAATCTCGAGGACGCCGCTAGCAGGGTTTACTATGAACGGCGGGCTCGATGGGAAGCGGAGATCGGGCCTGGGATAGGCTTCGAGAATGGGCTTTCCGAACTCGTCGATGACGCGGACGTAGGCGCTGTCGGCGGTCGTGACGAAATCGCCCATCGACGAAGCGGTAAACGGCACAGGATTACGGGATACACCGGGATAGGGCAATGAAGGGATGCCGGTACTCGGGTCGAAATCGTCGAGAATGTTGTATCTTGGGATGTACAGCCAGTTTCGCGAGCTGTCTCCTTCGAAGTAGCGGCCCCAATTTTCGTTGGGCAGTCCGGGCGACTCGGCCAATTGCAAGGGTGTTACGTTCCCGTTGTTCCAGGGGCGATAGTAGTTAACGACGGGCAGGAATGGGAGCTGTCCGTCTTCGCTGAAGGCCTGTGGCTGGTGCAACCACTGTTTGCCCTGGGCCCACGCGCCGTTGAAGTAGGTTCGCCAGGCGTGGTCGAGCGAGGTATAGGAGGGGTGGGTGCGGAGGTCGGCGTTGAGGAAGGCGATGGCGGTGGCGAAGGCGCCGTCGCGCAGCAGCTCGGCGCGGACGCGGTTGCTTACGTTGGTGGCGGTCCGTATTTCGCTGCGGGTCATCTGAAAGAAAACGATGGAGGTGGCCAGCAGAAAGGTGAGGACGCCGAGGGCCACGACGAGCGCCGCGCCGCGCTCGTCTCTCGGGAGCGGGGAACGGAGTGTTTGGGTACGGCGGCAATGCATGGGGGTCATCCCTTCGGCTCTCACGATGGCGGTAACCGGCGGTAGCCCGTTGGGATGTCGATATGCTGGTCGAAGCCGCGCATGAAATCGGGCACGCCCGCGGCGGGACTCTCAAAGAAAAATGTGAAGAAGGTGCCTACGGATTGGGGGAGCGTAGGCGTAAAGGGCGATCCGGTGGCGAAGGCCTCGTCTACCGCGCCGTCGCCGTCGTCGTCGAAGTCCAATAATGAACGGGGTGGGCCGAGGGCTTCGAAATTCTGGGTGTTGCGCATGTCGTTCCAGAACCGCGAATCGACGGTAACGATCTCGGTGATGGCGGTTCCGTTTTCGTGACGGATTGGCATAACATCGTTTTTAAAATCGGTTCTCAATAGACCGTTCGCTAGCCTTTGCAACTGTACCTGCGGCTTGAATTCCCGGTACGAGAAGAAGTGGGTAGGGAAGGGGTTGGCCAGCGTGGGATGGAAGGATACGGTGTCGTCTTCAAAGAATCCATCGCGGTTGATGTCTATGCGTTCCCTCTCGTTGAAAATCGTGGGGTTCGACAGCAAAACCCGTTGTTCGCCGCCCTCGTCTACCACGCCGTCGCCGTCGTCGTCGAATCCGTTTGCGGCGATATTGGCGTTCCGGTATACGTAGAGAAGATTCTCAGCGACGATGTAATCTATGGGCTTCTCGAGGGGATCGGGAGGCCGGTTCCCGCCGTGAATCGCTCCCAAGTCTACCAGCCCAATTGGATTTCCGATGGTATTACGCGTCCCGTCCGGAAGATACTCGAACGACCAGCGCTGAATGTTGGGATTCCAAGCACTGGGCACTACGGCGTCGCCGCCCGACAACATGCGAATCCAAAGTTCCCTTTTCTTCGCGCTGATTGCCTCTTTTGTCTGGCGGACATCCATCGGCTGGCCCGTGTGGGGATGAATACCTACAGGGTTGGGATCGAGGCCATTGCATTGGCACGCCCTGTCAATCAGAACGCCCAGATTGAAAACCCCATCGTTGCTCCCTCCCGGCGGATACCAAACTACGGGAAAATCGTCCAAGTCCTCGCGATTCGGTTCGTAGTAGCGCAGGAGCTTGAAGGCGGGGCGTTCCACATCTTGGGTTGAGCGGAGGATGTCTGGATTCGCGTCGTCGTGGTAGATCACATAGGTGACCCTGGCTAGATTTCCGTCCGGCGAATTCTGGTCCCGCCCGACGAGGCCAACGAAGGTGAAGCCGATGGGGGTTCCGTAGAATTTGTAGAGGTCGCCGTGCTCTCGCGAGGTGAAGGCGCGGGACAAATCATTCTCGATGATGCTGAGGGTGCCGCGGGCCAGCTCGAAGATTTTTTGATTCTGAAAGCCTTGTTTGACGGTCTTCATCGTAGTGACGAAGAGGGCCGCAACCCCACCCATGATAGTGAGGAAAATGGCCATGGCCGTGATCAACTCGATCAGGGTAAAGCCCTGCGAGTGTCCGCGACCGCTCCCATCCTGAATCCGTCTGGTCACACATTTACCCTTTCCTTCGCCCGATGAACCCGAAACCCGTCCTGCGTTTCAGCCGCCGCCTGAACGCCCGTCACTACTGTTGCGCAACAAAGGTTGTATACGATTCCTTGCGGCCATCGGCGAAGGATACGGTAAAGGTAACCTTCTGGAGGAAGGTATCGCTGGCGCCGTTCAGCCGGCGCACGTTCGTTGAGTATCCCTCGTAGAGGCCATAGACACCGTATATCGCCAGGAGCGATCGTGGGATGCGGCTGTTGTACAGGGCCTCGGCGCTGGAGGCGCGAATCTGACCGAGCACGGAGTTTGCCAGTTCGGCGGTGACGGTGCGCTCGTTGGCCATGCGCGCTTGCATCAGGCTGCTCGGGAACAGGGAAACGATGGACACGATTCCGATGAGCAGAATGGCCATGGCGATCACCACTTCGAGCAGGGTAAATCCTTGCTGTCCATGGCGCACACGGCGGCGCTTCGGGTGACTATTTTTGTACGGTTGAATCATGATTCCACCTTTACTCGTCCTTGCGCCTGGTAGAGCGACAGGGTTACGGACCGGGGTAGATTGTCGAGCGTCTGACGGTCATCGGGGTCGGCGCTGGGCAGAAGCCCCACGCTCAGCTGTGCGCGCTGCCGACCGGACAGATTTAGCGGCATGCCGCCGGAGGGCAAGAATACATGGGCCGGGAAACGGCCCGGTGTCGGGTAGTTGTAGCTCAATTGGTCAAACAGTTGATTCCCGGCCACTTCGGCGGGGGTTAGTAAACGCGGCTCAATCACGGTAAGGCTGTCCAGGTCAAATAGGAGGACCGGCGTCAATCCGCGAATGTCGAGATAGCCGCCTTCGCCGACCCAGGGTCTGAATCGGGAACATTCTTCTTGGCTAATGATGCACGTGCCTCCGTGCATCGGGGTGAAGCGCCCTTCGCTGTTTCGAACCGGCACGTAAACGTCCGTCCCGGCTAGGATATTCTGGGACACTAGGGCATATTCGACGTCGAGACGCGAACGTTCTTCGCGGCTCATGAGCCGGGCAAGCGCGACGCTATCGAGCACCGGGCACGGCGCATTCAGAATCGTATCGTCTGGGGCGGTGATCGCGTAACTCACTACCGTCTTCACATTGTAGGTGGTCGCGTAGATGCGCGCGCCCTTGAGCAGCGTGAATAGCTCGCGCGACGCCGTTTCTATGGTGCGCATGGGCGTCGGCGCCATGGTCGCGACGAGAGGAATGGAAATGGAAGCCAGGAGCCCGATGATCCCTAGCACCACCAGGAGCTCGACCAAAGTCACTCCGCGCTTATTTTGAGTGTGATATAAATTCATACTGCATAAACCTAACCTGTAAATGAACACTAGAATCTACACTGTAACACTACAATCCATGCTGCGACCCGTTCCGCGCAACCGGTCCGGGCGATTCCTAGTTGAGCCCATCTATTTGGGCGCATCGCTCCAACCTTGGTCCGAATCCCAATTGTTAATGTCGTCGCCGCCGCCAAGCCAATCGGCCTCGTGGTTAGCATTAGGATCTAAATACGCATCGATCACCTGGTTGGCACCCGACGAAAATATGTACACCGGTTTCGTGCGGTCAGCCGGGTAGCCGGGAAGACCATCCACGGGCGGCTGACCGGGCACCTTTTCATTTGTGTACATCTGGCGCGCCACTTGAGTCCAGTAAAAAGTATACTGGTTGTTGGGATCGTACTCACTGTGTCCAAACTCGGGGCGCGGCGAACGGTAGCTGCGGAAATACATGGGGCCATACCGAACGGCCTTGGGCCCCATCCAAAAATGGTATTGAAGTTTCCAGGGATCTTGGGAGAGCTGAATATACGAGTCTGCAAGTTTGCTGAGCACGGTCCGGTCGATATGGCCCGGCGCTGGACCGCCGTCAAGGAATTTGGCATTCCTGCCGTTCCGCAGCAGGTCGTAGAAAAATTTACTGTAGAAGTTCTCTGCGGCTTGGAAGTTCGCCAGTTGGTTGGGCCCAGTGTGCCATGAGTTAATTTCATTGCGCCCGGCGGGCGTAAGGAAATCGCGGAAGCGGGCTCTCCCGCTGTCGGCCAGCATGGCGGTGAGGGACGTGTCGGCATTCTTGATTTCCGAAAAGGCCTTAGCAATGCGGGCCTTGGCCAAGTAATTGCTCACATTCGGCACTACAATGCTCGCTAGAATGCCGATAATCGCGATGACAACGAGCAATTCGACCAGGGTAAAGCCGGTTGTGTTTGCTCTTGTTCGATTGTTGTAGTTCATCTCTACTGTCCTCGCGCGGTCGTGATGGCCGCCGTTATCGGATCCGCTCCCGCGTAGCGGCGGGCGCTGAACCGAACACTTATAAGGTCGTTTGAAACGCGATCCGGGGGAACCGCCATTTCGTATGCTTGCTTGTAGCGTTTCTCGACGCCGGTCATTGCGTGATGGCATCGCCGAGAGAGAAGATAGGTAAATAGAGGGCGATAACGATAAAACCGATAATTCCACCCAGCACGATAATGATCGCCGGTTCCATCAATGACAGCAATCCTTCCACGGCGGCTTCCACCTCCGCGTCATAGATGTCGGCGACTTTGTGTAACATTGAATCGAGCGCGCCGGTCTCCTCACCAACATCAATCATGTTGACAACCATGGCCGGAAAGACTTTCGCTTCATCGAGGGGCGCCGCGATGGAATCGCCTTCCTTAATCCGATCGTGGACTTTTTGAATCGCGTTTTGGATAACAGAGTTGCCGATGGTCTCTTTGGTAATGCGCAGCGCCTGGAGAATGGGAACGCCGGAGGTAATGAGCGTTCCAAGTGTGCGGGCGAAACGGGCGACGCCCACTTTGGTGACCAAGTCGCCCACGAGGTAGATTTTGAGCGAGACGCGATCCATGCCGCGCTTGAGAATCTCGATTTTAGCTAAGAATTTAAACGTGATAATCGTGGAGTTAAAAACGGTGAGGAGGATCCACCATTTGACCTGCACGAAATCGGCTACCGTGACGAGGAATTGGGTAGGGGCGGGCAGCCCGGATCCGAAGTCGGCGAATATCTCGGCAAAAATGGGCACGATCCGCACGAGCAGAAAGGTCACGATACCCATGGAGGCGATGACAACGAAAATGGGATAGACGAGCGCGCTCTTCACTTTTCGCTTGAGCGTCATGCGCTTTTCCATGAAGATGGCTAAGCGGTTCAAGACGACCTCGAGCATACCGCCGACCTCGCCCGCGCGCACCATGTTGACAAACAGGCGGTCGAAAACCTTGGGGTGTTTGGCGAGGCCTTCGGAGAAGGTAGAACCCTGCTGCACATCGGAGGAAATTTCCAGCAGAATGTCGCGCATCGTGGAGGGCCTCAATTGCGTCGTCAGAATATTCAAACTACGAAGCAACGGCAGGCCGGCGTCGATCAGCGTGGCGAGCTGGCGCGTAACGATCACCGTCTCCTTCCACTTGACTCCGGGGATATAGAATTCGCTGGGGCCGTCCTTTTTCTTGCGGGCGCGGCGCTCGTCCACCTTACGGGCCTCGCGCATGTGGGTCGGAAAGAGGCCCAGGCTGCGCACGTCTTGCAAGGCGAGGGCCTGACTGTCGGATTCCATGATCCCGAAGATTTCTTTGCCGTCTTTGTTGGTTGCCTTGTATGCAAACTTAGGCATGGGTGGCCTCCCGGTTAGATGCCATCGTCAAAATATTCGGTGTGATCGAGGACTTCAGCCGCGGTTGTAATGTGTTGGCCTGCCTTGATAAGCGCTTCTTCGCGCATGGTCAGCATACCTTGTTCTTTGCGCGCGTACTTGCGGATTTCGTAAGACATTGCGCGGGCGAGAATCATCTCGCGCACGGTTTCATCCACATCGAGAATTTCGTATATCCCGGTGCGACCGCGGTAGCCGATGTAATCGCAGGCCGGGCATCCCTTGGAGCGCACCAACTGGAAATTGGGGTCGGCGCGCCATTGCGGAGGCACGCCAAGCAGGTCCATTTCGTCAACATCGGGCCGGTACGGCTGCGCGCAGTCCCTGCAGACCTTGCGCAGGAGCCGCTGAGCCAGCACGCCTTCAAGGGAGGCGGTGATTAAGAAGGGTTCCACGTCCATATCCAAAAGGCGCGTGATCGTTTCGGGCGCACTGTTGGTGTGAATGGTGCTTAACACCAGATGCCCGGTAAGCGAGGCCTCGATGGCGATTTGTGCGGTCTCCAGATCGCGAATCTCACCGATCATGACGATGTCGGGGTCTTGCCGCAAAATGGACCGCAGACAGGCGGCAAAGGTGAGGCCTACGTCTTCGCGCACTTGGCATTGGACGAGGTTTTCGATTTGGAGTTCGACCGGGTCTTCGGTGGTGATGATCTTCTCGGTTATTTTGTTCAGTTCGCGGAGGCAGGCGTACAGGGAGGTGGTCTTGCCGGAACCGGTCGGTCCGGTAACCAGAAGAACGCCATTGGGTTTGTGAATAATGTCGTCCAGTTTCTTCCGGCAGTCCTCACTGAAACCAAGTTTAGTCAAATCGATCTGGACAGCAGTTCGGTCAAGGATACGCATCACGCAACATTCGCCGTATAGGGTGGGAAGGGTCGCCACACGGATGTCGATGTCGGCGTCGCCGATTTTTAGCTCGACCCGCGCGTCTTGCGGCAGCCGCCTCTCGCCGATGTCCATGTTGGCGATCACTTTGATGCGGGCCACGAGCGCGACGGCCAGGGATTTGGGTGGCGCGACAATTTCGTGAAGAATGCCGTCGAGGCGTAGGCGAATGCGGAACTCGTCCTCGAAGACCTCCAGGTGAATATCGGAGGCCTTCTTTTGCACGGCCTCGAGCATGACGAGGTTGACGATTTTGATGACTTCGGGCTCTTGCGATAGTTCGACGAGGTTGTCTACATCGCCGATGACGGACTGCTGGCCCAACTCCTCAAGCGTCATTTCCTTGTCGCCCACTTTGGCGACCAAATCGTCGAGCGTTTCGCTCAGCGAGTCCGCCTCGTAGGAGTAGTTGGACTTGATGCTGACGTTTACGTCGTGAACGTTGCTGACGGCACCTTCGATTTTGCAGCCGAGTATCTGTTCCAGATCGTCAACGAGGCTCAGGTTCAGCGGATCGGCAAGCGCCACCACGAGCCCGCCATTTTCCGATTCGCGTATGGGGATGATGTTGTAGAATTTGGCTACATCGGCTGGAACGCGCTTCAGGACCTCTTCTTTGATTTTCATTCGGAGCAGATCGACCCGCTCCATTCCTTGTTGGACGCCAAGGGCCTCCAGCACATCCTGCTCTTCGCAGAATTCGAGGGTGACCAGCACGCGCCCCAGGAAGTCGCCCGTCAAGCGCTGCCGTTGCAGGGCCTCATCCAGCTCAAGCGGCGTGATCATGCCCTGTTCAACCAGGACGTCGCCTATGCTTTGTCTCTCGCTAACTGTAGCCATATGCTTTACCTGCCTCTCCGCTTAATTCGCCGGTACGGGCTGGCCGTCTTCGAGCCCGAGTGCGCTGGCGTTCTGTTCCCACTCGTCGCGGGCAACGGCCCGGCCTGCACAGGATTCGAAGGAGACAATGCCTTTGCGGTACAACGCCATGAGATGTTCGTCCAAAAGATTCATGCCGTACTTGTGCCCGGTCTGAATGGCCGAGGTAATGCGGTAGGATTTGTTTTCGCGGATGAGGTTGGCGATGGCCGAGGTGGCGATCATGATTTCGAAGGCGGCGACGCGGCCAAACCCGCTCTTCAACGGGAGCAGCGTCTGGGAGATCACAGCCTTGAGATTACCCGCAAGCTGCGTCCGGATCTGCTCTTGTTGGTTGTTGGGAAAGGCGTCAACCAAGCGGTCGATGGTGCGGACCGCACCCGTGGTGTGCAACGTGCCAAACACCAGATGCCCGGTCTCGGCCGCCGTGACAGCCGCTTCGATTGTTTCCAGGTCGCGAAGCTCTCCCACGAGAATAACGTCGGGGTCTTGCCGCAGCGCGCGGCGCAAGGCTTCGGGGAAACTGGGCACATCCACGCCCACTTCGCGCTGCGTAATGATGCTCTTCTTGTGTTGGTGGTAAAATTCTATGGGGTCTTCGATGGTGATGATGTGATGGTCGTAGACGGTGTTGAGCCAGTCGACCATGGCGGCGAGGCTGGTGCTTTTGCCCGAACCCGTCGGCCCCGTCACCAGAATAAGTCCGCGGGGCTGATCGATGACTTTCTGCATGGTATCGGGCAACCCGAGTTCCTTCATCGTCGCGATGCGGTTGGGGATGATGCGCAGCACGAGCCCGACGTTGCCGCGTTGCTTGAAGACGGACACGCGGAAGCGGGCAATGTCTTCGAAAGCGAAACCGAAATCCGTACCGCCGACTTCCTGGAGTTCCTGCTGGTTGTCTACTGACGCGATGCTCTTCATAAGCCGCTCGGTGTCGTCGCCTTGAAGCACCACGTCGCCGAAGTGGACCAAGTGGCCGTGAACACGCCCGACCGGCGGGTTGTCTACAGCGAGATGCAGATCGGACCCGTCGCGGTCAATGAGCATTCGCAGTAAGCTGACCATTTCGTAGGCCATGTAGATTCCTCCGTGACGTTCTCGATTCGTTGATTATCCGTGCCGCCGAATTAGGCCGCTCCGCTCTTCATTGTATCCAATGGCGGATCGGCCTTCGTCTTGCGGTTAACCTCTTCGACGGTCGTGATGCCGTTGAGCACTTTCTTCCAGGCGTCGCCACGCAGGGTAGTCATCCCCTCGACCCGGGCCTGATAACGCATGTCGGCAGAGGAACTCCCCTTCATGATCATGGTCCGCATGTCGTCGCTGGTCTGGAGCAATTCGTAGACGCCCAGACGACCGGTGTAGCCCGTGTCGTTACAGCTATCGCAGCCGGTGCCGTGCAGAAACTCTATGCTTTCCGCGTCCACCGGGAAGGCGAGCCGCCGGATTTCAATTTCCTCAGGAGTGTACGGCGCTTTGCAGGTGTTGCAATTGGTGCGCACAAGGCGCTGGGCCAAAACGGCGCGGACGCCGGAAGCGACGAGGAAGGGCTTGATGCCAATATCGATAAGGCGCACAAAGGAGCTGGGCGCGTCATTCGTGTGAAGGGTCGAGAACACCAAGTGGCCGGTCAGGGCCGCCTTGATGGCGATCTCGGCCGTCTCTTGGTCGCGAATCTCTCCGACCATCACGACGTCGGGATCTTGGCGAAACATGGCGCGCAGAGCGCGGTTGAAGTCCCATCCGATATCGTGGTGAATTTGGCATTGGTTGATGCCGGTGAGCTGATACTCTACCGGGTCTTCCACCGTAATAATCTTTGTTTCCACATTGTTCAGGTTGTGGAGCGACGCGTAGAGGGTCGTGGTCTTTCCCGACCCGGTAGGGCCTGTCACGAGGATAACGCCCGTGGATTCGGAAAGGAGTTTCTCCCAAGAACGCTGGTCTTCTGGGCTGAACCCGAGCTGGCCGAGGCCGAGCTTGAGACCCTCTTTGTCCAGAATACGCATGACGATGCTCTCGCCGTAGTAGGAGGGCAAGTTGCTTACGCGCAAGTCGACATCTTTGCCGCCGATCTGGATTTTGATGCGGCCATCCTGAGGGACGCGCTTTTCGGCGATGTCCATGCCCGCCATAATCTTGAGGCGCGACACGATGGCCGCTTGGGCGCGCTTGGGGGGCCTGGGCATAAGGTTCAGCACACCGTCAATACGGTAGCGCACCTTGATGTCGAACTTGCCGGGCTCCACATGGATATCGGACGCGCGCAGGCGAAACGCCTCCATGATCAAATACTGAACGTAGCGCACAACGGGGCTGTCACCGTCGTCGTCTCCACCTGCCGTCAGGAGGCCCTCGTCCACGTCCATCGCATCGACGCTCATGCTGCTCATGCTGAGGGAAGATCCGCTACCCATGCTGCTGCTTCCCAAGCTCATGGAACTGTCGAGATTGGACATCGTGCTGAGGGTACTCATGGTGCTTGCGCTACTGACGGTGGAAAGCATCGTTTCTACTGTGGTGTCGGCTAAGCCGTAATACTTGCTCAGTGCCGTGCTAACCTCTTCGGGGGTTGCAAGCACCGGTTCGACGGGCCGGTCCAATAGGCGCTGCAAGTTGTCAAACGCGTTCATGTTGGCCGGATCGGCCGTCGCAACAATGAGCGTCTTACCTTTTTCTTCGAGGGGAATGACGCGATAGAGCTGGGCGATGCGGATGTCGATGAGATTGCGGATGCGCTCAGGGATATCGCGCTCGGAGAGCTTGATGATAGGGATGTTGAGCTGGTCGGCAAGCCCTTCGGAAATATGAGTCTTGCTGATGTAATTTAACCGGACGAGGATGTCGCCCAGTTTTTTTCCTGGCATGCTGGTCTGTTGACGGTGGATAGCTTCGTCGAGTTGATCCTGCGTGATGACACCGCATTCAACCAAACGGCTCCCGAACATGCTATAGCTGAGATTTGCCATGGGAAGAGACCTTTCCTGCTCAGTATTAATTTAACAGAGGATCGCCCAAAAGTCAATGTAAATAGTGCGAGGATCTACTGGTAGTCAAAGGTTTACGGTCGCATCTGTCAATAATTTACCCAGGTTCAGAGTACGACGGCAAGACGAATGTGGTCCCTCGGTTCACCCAAGACATATTTTCTCACAAAACAGACTTACCCCGCCCGCCTCGATTCCAGGCTGCACCTGCTCGATACAGTCGGACGAGTCGGGTTTCTCAATCGAACGCTGCATTTTCGCCTACGGCGGATGCAATGTCAAGGTCGATGGCAGCTCACCGATAGGGCGATACGGGGCTACCCCTGGACGCGGCCGCCCGAATCGAAACCATTGATGCCGTATAGAATTGCCAGGAAATCGTAGAGAAAATGGGCGACCATGGGAACGACGATGTTGCCCGGCCCGAAGTACAAGCAACTGATGTACACCCGGATTTCCCATTTGGAAGAGTCATCTTGAGATCCGCCGGCATCGATTAAC
>JAPYPO010000098.1 GCA_029937645.1 Candidatus Hydrogenedentota bacterium | reverse complement strand
GGGCGGTAGGATTTGAACCTACGAATACCGGGATCAAAACCCGGTGCCTTAACCACTTGGCTACGCCCTAGTAAAAGACGCGTCGACGAAGCCCGCCCAGCAATCGATCAGGGAAACGCCGACCCTTGCGCCAGTCAGGAACTGAATCGGAGCGCAGAGTATAGCAAGCGATTTGGGCTTAAAGCAAGCGGATTGGCGATTTCCGGCCCCGAGAGGCGCACCCGAGAAATCGCGTATCAGGGCTAATATTCTGCGCGAATCCGGTCAAGCATACTCAGCGAACGCTGGGAAAGATCATCGGCCATGGCGAGGATATCCGTGCCCTTTCCACGGCGCAATTCGAGGCGAAGCGCGGTAAATTCACGCGCCAATGGGAGTACGCCTGCGCCCATTTCCCTAGCCGTTTCTATCTTGCCACGCCCCATAAGCCGACACAGGGCCCCATCGCACGCGCACACCGCCGAACTGGCCTCGATAATCTTGCTGCGCGCCACATGGATCGCTTCGGCACTGTAGATAAGATTGAGGAGCGCGCCGTATGCCGCGTGAACGGTTTCGAGATGTTCAGACTTGGAGCCGGAGCCCGAGTGGTTGAGTTTGTCTTCGATTGGCCCATAATTAAGATCGTAAGCCCGCGCCAATTTCAGGTCGGCCTGAAGGCGAAGGAGCTGCCTATCGATGAGCCGTGACGCAATCATATCCCGCCACTGTTCGCCGTCCGATGGATCCGCGGCCAGCATAATATGGGATTGCCCAGGGAACATTTCCAAGTGACCCTTATGCGGCATGGGCGCCCAGACGCGCGACGTGACATATTCCGTGAGATCGTATAATTCGTTTGAGCCGAGCGATCCCTTCGGGATATCGAAGTTGACGCCGGTCATCTCGCGCACGTTGTTGCTTACCATGATGTACAGGGTAAATCCGTCACCGGCCAATTGATGTAGGCTAATCGCGGGTATGCCGGGCGAGGGCTCATCGGTGACTTCGCTGACAAAGCTGTTCGTGTACCACGAGTCGACGTCGTCCACCCGGCGTGCCTTCAAATAAAGCGGCGCAATCGCATTCCCTAGTCTTGCCCGTTCCATCAGTTCCATCCACAGGTCGCTAAAGGTCAAGAACGGACCGGTCAACGTTCGCTGAACCCGGCCCCGCAACCATACGGGGTCGTTATGATACGAATACGCAAACCAGCCGCGTGCCCCGTTGGCGAAGGCCAAATTGTTCATCAGCCGCATTTCCGGGCAGGTGCTCCACTCCGGCGTGTTCGTGGGGTATACAAAGGCCGGGGCCGCCACCCAAAACTGCTGAGAATCCGCAAGCGGAACATGCGTCTTGACCATGGCACCCAAATCCCACGGCCGGCGCGATGTAAAATGGCCTACGCCCGATACCGGCACAAATGGCGCGAACAAGGGATACGCATTCGGATAGCGTGCGATGATGGCTACCGGATGATTCGGATCGGCAGCCTCGATTCGGTCCCGTGCGGAAAGCAGATCGGAGAAATCGGTTTCGATAGGCTCGCCGCTAAAGGAGTTCGCAAAAATCGACTTGAATTCGGCATAGGGTTGTACATGAGAGGAGAGAACCTTCTGCTGTTGTTCGGCGCTGCCGCTGACAGGGAATTCGTGTCGTGGCACAAATCGAATACCGTAAGGTTCCGCTTGTTCGAGCAGGGCCGACCATTCAGTGGGACTCAGGTGGTCTACATGCGCCAAGGCCACGGCGTTGTGCTCATGGGCGACAAGGTCTTCAAAGACCAGATCCCAATATTCGGTATGCGTGATGCCAAGCATGGTTGCGAGCCGTTTGCTCAACTCCGCGTCCATGTACACGCCAAAAGGCATAAATTCATCGAGCGCGTCGTACTTCTTCGAGACCTTTCGGCCCTCGATTTCTACCCGATTCTTCTGAAGGGCTTCGTGCTCCGCTGGGGTCAGGGCGCGAAAACGGACCGATTCAATTTCAAGCGCCTCGACGCTACGGGCAGCCGAATACAGCCGTATAACCACCGACTCAATTTGGCTGGGAAAACCAAAATGCTGCGCCAGGCGGACCTCGGTCCGCCACCCATCCGATTTCGGAAGCGCCCCAAAATAAGATCCGCCTTCGTAGGCCCACATCCACGTTGGGTGCGCGCGCGCGCTGGCGCACCGGTAGGTGACTTCGATGATGGGGTATTGCGTCGCGTCAATGGGGAACCGATCGTCATCGAGCCCAACGGTGGACAGAGGTACCCAGTACCGTGGATCGTTGGGCGATAAACTGTCGATGCGCACAACTTCGCGAAAGTCGCCCTCAATGAGGACGCCGGCCTCTTTAATCTCTTTTCGGACCGGAATGCCCTTCCACTCCGCAGCGTGCGCGAGGTCCCGGGTCCGCCACTTGCTCAGATCGTCCGCCGTGAAAACGACGCTATCGACGGAATCGCGGGCGGCCCAGTCGGGCGCATCCAATAGGGTGCTCAGATATCCGCCGTATTCGTAGACCGGCGTTTCACGCTCTGTCGGGGTTGGAAGGTCTGGCACGGTGATGACCTCGCGAATCGTTCTCTCATTGGAAATCCCCCGAAACGACGCGGCTCGAAGGGTTCCTAAACCATACATGAATTCGCGTCAGGATCTCCAAGGCGCACCGCGCGCCGGGTAGGCGTCAGAATTGTAAACTCCATCAACACACGATCCCACAAAAAGATCGACATCTGCCACCCGCAATAAAAAAATATCGTGGAATCAATCGGCGGTGATTCGGCGCAAGGCCTGGCTCAAGACATCCACAAACGCCTCTTGCGCTTCCGCCGTGAAATGGCACGGATCCACGAAGTTCTCCGATTTCTTCAATCCGGCGGTATCAATGTAGATAAAGCGATCCGACAGGTCTTGCAGAATCTCGTTGTGACGGCGGGTACCCTCGCGAACGTGGCGGGGCAGACCCCACTGCTCGGTAAATCGCCGCATCTCGGCGTCACTGAATCCCGTGTCCATCCCATTGGCGTAGTCGTCCAAAATTGGGTGATAGGCAAAACGCGGAACGATGAGCGGGCTACCGTTGGCTTCACACAAGTCGGCTATGGCCTGAAGGTTTTCCCGGAAGGGCTTCGCCGACTTAATGTCGCCGCCGTACTCAAGCCAGTCCTCACGCGGAAAGGCGATGTGGACAAGGTTCCGCCCGAAAAAGCGCGTTTCACGAAGTTGGGTAACAAGCCGGTTCGCCCGGTAAACGAGCGAGGACTTGAGCGCCATCCGGAGCCAGGGCGCGCGATCACCGAACACCGTATTCGTCAGCCGATAAAAGAAGTAGTGGTTATAGCCGCCGGAAAACAACTCGGGGGGCACATTGTTCGCGCGGACTTCGTTGATGCCGTGATAAAAAATAACATAGTCGAATCGATACCCACGGTCAAGCGCGTAGCGGTACTTCGTCAGACTGTCAAGCGACGAGTGGGCGGTCTGGGCAAAATTATAGACGCGGGCGTCTTCGCCAAAGGCCTCGCGCAGCGCAGCCTGTTGTCCCGCAAAGTAAAGAACCGATCCGCCCAGCAGTAGAATGTTGGTGGTATCCCCCGTATAGTCGTGAAGTTGTTCGTGTAAGGGTGGATAGACCAACTCCTCCGTGGAATGGGAGAAGGGGAAATCGAGCTGGTGCGCGTAGACAACGCGGCTACCGATTTCCAATACGATCAGGCCGATGAGGCAGCCCGCCACCAGCAAACCCAGCTCGCCCTTTCGTTCGCGCAGGATCCATCGCGGGTTGAGCCAGTTACGATTCTCGACGGCGCGCCGTGCCCCAAGCGCGAGACCAATTCCCATCAGGGCGCCTGCGATTCCGAAGAGCGCGACGAGCGGTTGCTCTTGCAGCGCCGAGCGGATGGGGGTTTCGCCGCCGCGACCGGTGTAGAGCTTCCAAATGACGAACCAGCAGCCAAGCGAAGAGGCCAGCGCGAGGAGAACACCGGCGAAGCGAAGGCTGTGTATGGCACGGGGCGGCATGCACGGAGTATACTGAGTCCATGGAGTTCCGTTCTACGCACACCCTCCCGGCCGCAAACACAACTGGATCATCAAACCATGGATTCTAAGATACGGATCCTCTTCTTGTGCACGGGAAACTCATGTCGAAGCCAGATGGCGGAGGGGTGGGCCCGCCACCTGAAGGGGGACATGATTGAGCCGTTCTCCGCCGGACTTGAGGCGCATGGCCTCAATCCCAGGGCCGTCGAAGTTATGGCGGAGGTGGACGTCGATATTTCCACACACAGGTCACAGCGCATAAGGGATCTAGGTGATCTGGACTTGGATTACGTGGTGACGGTATGCGGCCACGCCGACGAAAACTGTCCCGTGTTTCCAGGAAACACCCGCGTGGTCCATGTCGGTTTCGACGATCCGCCGAAACTTGCCGCCAACGCCGCTTCGGACGAGGAGGCCTTATCCGCCTACCGTCGGGTCCGAGACGAAATTCAGGATTTTGTTTCAGCGCTCCCCGAGTCGCTCGTCGCCACCCCCAAGTAAAGGCGTCCCAAGTAAAGGCGTCCCGCCGAGCGCACCAATAAAAAAACCGGCCATGACGAAGCCATGGCCGGTTGGTGATTTCTTATCGGATCCGCATTCCCTATCGCATTCTATTGATAACGCGCCAGCTCGGCGCGGGCCACAACCATGCGATGTACTTCATCCGGACCGTCCGCAAGGCGCAGGGTCCGCTGGTTCGTGTACATATCGGCCAGAGGCGTCCACTGTGAAACACCGGTCGCGCCGTGCATCTGAATGGCGCGGTCAATGATCCTGCAGGTTATTTCGGGAACCATGGCCTTGATGCCCGAGATATAAATCCGGGCTTCTTGCGTGCCCATGATATCCATGGCGCGGGCCGCGCGAAATACCATCAGGCGCGCCGAGTCAATCTCGATACGCGAACGTGCGATGACATCGTAGTTGCCGCCAAGCTTGGCGATAGGTTTACCGAAGGCTTCGCGCGAGAGGCCGCGTTTGCACATCAGGTCGAGCGCCTTCTCCGCCTGGCCAACCGCCCGCATGCAATGATGGATGCGGCCCGGTCCGAGACGCCCTTGAGAAATCTCAAAGCCCCGGCCCGGTCCCAACAGAATATTATCCTTCGGAACACGTACATCCTCTAACTTGATATGCATGTGCCCGCCTGGTGCGCCGTCATGACCAAACACAGTCATGGGGCCTTGGATATTTACGCCCGGCGTATCCATGGGCACCAGAATCTGCGACTGCCTGACTTGCCGCGGCGCATCCGGGTCCGTTTGGACCATGCAGATCATGATCTTGCAGCGGTCGCTACCGGCACCGGAAATATAATATTTCTCACCATTAATCACCCACTCATCGCCCACCAATTGCGCAGCGGTCGCGATGTTCTTCGCATCAGACGAGGCGAGGCCCGGCTCCGTCATGCCAAAGCAAGAGCGAATCTCGCCGGCCAGAAGCGGCTTCAGCCACTGTTCCTTTTGCGCGTCTGTTCCGTACTTGTGGAGGACCTCCATGTTGCCGGTGTCGGGTGCAGCGCAATTGAAGACTTCCGACGCCAAGCGGTCCTTGCCCATTTCCATCGCCAGATACGCGTAATCCAGGTTGGTGACGCCCTCTCCATTCCAATCCGGCAGGAAGAAGTTCCACAGCCCCTTCGACTGCGCCTCGGCCTTCAGTCCTTCGAGCATCTCTGATTGCTTGGCGCTGAGCGTCCAACGATTCTCCGGATCGACAGAGTCGTAATACTCGTCAAGAATCGGAAGAACCTTGTCCGCGATAAATTGACGGACTTGTTCAAGCGTCGGTTTAAACTTGTCGGACAGTTCAAGATGATAAAGCGATTGCGAGTCAGACATAATAGTTCCTTGCTAGACCTTTCAGGCCAATTCCTAGTTTTGGCACACGCGCCTGCGAAACAGATTGTGGCCGCGCGGCGCATTACCCCGTTAACCCAATTAAAGAGAGAGAGGCAGACATTATCGCTAATTTACCCGCTTCGAAGCAAGCAAGACGCACGGTGGTTTCGAGACACTAAATTTTCTTCGGCGGGCACCACGAGAATTCATCCTATTGGAATTGATTTCGAATCGCGCGTGGTCGTTCCAAATGCGAACCGCGGAATGACCGGTTTTATGCCTCGCGGCGATCAACATCGCGGCGGTAAAAGCCGCGGCGATTCTTATGATCGAAGACCATATCTTTCTGTCGCCGGTCGCTCTTCTCCCGACGATTCGCCGATCTTCGCTCTCCTGTTAAATCGTTGGCCACCGAGCGCCTCCTGTTCGTGAGTAAAAGCATCCCCTCGCTGAACACCACTGTGCCCAATGTGCCGTGATGATTTCAAGCGGAACTTTTGGCGCAGACCATACATTCGATAAGACAAGGCCTCAATGCAAAGAGAGGCGTGGGGTTCGGGGGGTCGCACCAACTCTAAGACCGAGCGCACTCGCAGGAGTCGAAGAGGAAGAGGTGCCTCGCCAGAAAATGGGTAACGCGAATTGATTGGAAATGCGGGAATGTTTTGTTATAATGCGGCTCAGCAAGCGATGTATTGCTGTAACTCTTTTATTATCAATCGCTTATGTGTTATTAACGGTCTAACTCAAGGATTCTTTTTTTGAAATCTTTCTGGCGTGCTCTGCCTGGGATGTTTTCTCACGATATGGGGATCGACCTTGGCACGGCCAATACTCTTGTTTACGTGAAGGGCCAGGGCATCGTATTGAGCGAACCTTCCGTAGTCGCTATCAATCAAAACACAGGCAAGCCACGCGCGGTGGGCAACGAGGCCAAGAATATGATTGGCCGAACACCGGGTAACATTGTCGCCATTCGCCCGATGAAAGACGGAGTGATCGCCGACTTCGAAGTAACAGAGGTGATGCTCCGCTACTTTATTAACAAGGTCCACAACCATCGACGCCTGATTACGCCAAGGGTGGCGATTAGTGTGCCCTCGGGTATTACCGGCGTCGAGCGGCGCGCGGTCAAAGAAAGCGCGCAAAACGCGGGCGCCAAGCAGGTGTATATTATCGAAGAGCCCATGGCGGCTGCCATCGGGGCGGGGCTGCCGGTGCAGGATCCTGAAGGCTGCATGATCGTGGATATCGGCGGCGGCACGACGGAGGTAGCGGTCATTTCGCTGGGCGGCGTGGTCTTTGCGAAATCAGTCCGCGTGGCGGGCGACGAGATGGATCAGGCGATTATTCAACACCTCAAACGCACCTACAATATGATGGTCGGAGAACGAACGGCCGAGGATATCAAAATAGCCGTGGGTTCGGCCTACCCGCTCAAGGATGAATTGGAACTCGCGATCAAAGGCCGGGATCAGGTGATGGGCTTACCGAAGGTCTTGACGATAACGTCCGAGGAGATTCGAGAGGCCCTGCGCGAACCGGTCAGCGCAATTGTCGATGCGGTACGCGTCACACTCGAGCGCACCCCGCCCGAGCTTTCAGCGGACATCGTTGATCATGGCGTGGTCCTCGCCGGCGGCGGCGCGCTGCTGCGCGGATTGGACCAACTGCTATCGAAAGAAACCGGGCTGCATGTGACCATCGCGGAGGATCCCCTGACCGCCGTGGTGCTTGGCACGGGCAAGTACGTGGAAGATTTACGGAGCTTTCATCAGGACGATCTTTATTAGGTGCTCATTCAACGACGGATAGGCGAACATCGCTCCAAAGCGATTTTTGCGCTGCTGACGGTGGCGTCGCTGGCTTCCTTGGCCACCGGCGCGCGCGGCGGAGTCATCGCACGGGGCGCACGGGATATTGCGGGGACCACCGCCCAGCCCTTTCTCACGGCGCTCACGGCGATTCAGAACGGCACATCCCATGTGACGGGGCTGGTGTTTGACTATGGCGCGATGGGGGAAGAGAATAGGCAACTCCGGCGTACCTTTGGCGTGCTCGTGGAGCGCATCGGTGAGCGCAAGGAAACATCCGCCGAGAACGAGCGGCTTCGAGCCCTCTTGGCGTTTCAACGGGAGAAGCCGCAAATCCAATTTTTGCCGGCCGAGGTAATTTCCCGCAGACCGTCTGGCGCAGACCTTACGATAGACCGGGGCTCGCGGCATGGCATTCGCGAGATGATGTGTGTGGTAACCGCGGACGGTGTGATTGGCATCGTGACGCGAGTGTGGTGGTCGAGTTCGAATGTTTCGACGCTGCGCGACGCCGACACGCACGTCGGCGCCATGCTCGAACACTCTCGGGTCCGCGGCATGGTTCGCGGGACGGGGAACGACACGAGCCGTCTCTGCTCGATGGAATACATCGATCAGAAGGACGATGTAAACGAGGGCGACGCGGTGGTCACCAGTCCCGACAGCATCTTTCCGGCCGGTTGGCCTATCGGCGTGGTCACGAAAGTTCGCGACGAAGGCGCGTTGCTCCAGACAGCGGATATCGAGCCTTCGGCGGATCCATTCCGGGTGGATGAGGTACTGGTGATTCTCAGCGCAGACCCGGAATGGCGAGAGGCCACCCCGACCGTGGAGGCCCCCTACCCGGAAGCTGCTGAAGAGGCCGTCATGGAACCGTATTCGATACAGGAACGATACGCGCCTTGAGGGGGCGGTTAAGACTTTTTTACAAAACCCAAGGAGATGGGTAGCTTCACGATGCGCAGGCAGGTGTACTGGGCGACGCTCGTCGTCGCCGCAGCTCTCATTGAGGCGTCTTGGCTCGGTGTAATACGGCTCCAAGGCGTCATGCCGGATCTCGTCCTGTTGCTCGTGGTGTATTTCGGCGTGACGGAGGGCGACGAACGGGCTATGTTTACGGGCCTGATTGGAGGGCTCTTCCAGGACGTGGCGGGCGATACAGGCCTGGGGCATCACGTTCTCCCGCTGGTGGCGGTGGGCTTTATCTTGGGGCGCCTCTCCGCACGCCTCGTAACCAGCCACCCCTCCGTGAAAGCCGCCCTCGTCTTCTGCGCGTCCCTAGTTCACGGCGCTATTTTCACCTCCATCGATTACCTTCAAAACCCGGAGTTGAGCGCCCTCTATTTGTTCGGCGTGTCGGTCATCCCCCGCGCATTTTACACCGCCCTGGTGACGCCGTTAATATTCTTCGCGCTCGATCGTTCGAAACAATTTGGGGCCGCTTCCATCGGAGGTGCCGGTGCCAATGTCTAGCGATAAGAAACCAAAGAAACCTTATCCAGGCTTTGACCGACGGGTCACTGTGGTCGCGGCTGTGCTGATGATCGCCTTTTCGTTGTTGATCGTGCGCTTGTGGAGTGTGCAGGTGGTTCGCTGGGCGGAGTTTCGGGATAAGTCGGATAGCCAACGCATTCGCCCCCAGAACATCGACGCACCCAGGGGGATGATCTACGGCCGCGACGGGTTGAAGGAAGATGTGGTGCTGGCGGATAACCGCGCGGCAAAGGACATCATGTTTGTGTCCGCTGACTGCGATATTGAGCCGAAGATCGTCGCCGCCCGCCTCAAAACGTTGTTGGGAATAGACCCGAGCGCATTTCTGGATCAGGTGGAGCGTGCGAGGAAGGGGGGCCAGCCGTATCGTCAAATCTCCGTGAAGCGCGATGTGCCAAGCGACGTACTGGCGCGTGTCGAGGAGCATTCTCATTTTCTTCCCGGGGTGATCACGGTGGTGCGCCCGCAACGGCGCTATTTCTATGGGAAGACGGGCGGACAGATTCTGGGATACGTGAATGAAATCGATCCCGCGTCGCTAAAGAAGAAGAAGGATCGCTACAAAATGGGCGATTTGTTCGGCCGGACGGGGCTGGAGGGCCGATACGAAAGCACGTTACACGGGCGGGACGGCGAGATGCTGGTGACACGTTTCGCGAGCGGCATGCCGCAAGTGCTCACGAACGCCTACGGCAAGATGTATGTCAAGTACGACAGTCTGGGCCATCCACTCGAAGTGTTAGACGATGTGATCCAACCCCAGGCGGGCAATCCGCTGTACACTACGCTGGATATCGGGCTACAAGCGAAGGCCGAGGAACTGCTGCGTGGCGAGGAAGGCGCGATTGTCGTGTTGAACGCGGCCACGGGGGAAGTACTCGCCCTGGCGAGCGCGCCGGGGTATGACCCGAGCGTCTTTGTGACGCAAGGCATGGACGAGGAACGCCGGGACGCCCTCAACGGCAAGCCGAACCGCATGCAGAATCGCGCGTTTCAGGAACACTATGCACCGGGTTCCATTTTTAAGATTGCGATGGCCTTGGCCGCGTTGGAAGAGGGGATCATCGACGAGAATACCACGTTCTATTGTCCAGGAAAGTACCGGCTTCCGTCTGGCGCGGGGCCGTGGCATTGCTGGCGGCGTCAAGGGCATGGCCACTTGAGTCTTGTTGACGCGTTAGCATTCTCCTGCGATGTATTTTTTTACAATGTAGGCCACACGCTGGGCGTTGATCGCATCCACAAATGGGCGACGCGCTTCGGAATGGGCGGACCTACAGGCCTGGATCTGCCGAAGGAAGTTCCAGGCATTATGCCGACTAAGGCGTGGCGGGAGGCGATGCTCAAAAAAGAATTGCCGGGTGAACCTTGGAACCAGAAGTGGTTTCCAGGCAATACGATTAACTTATCTATCGGCCAAGGCATGGCGACGACTACACCGCTTCAAGGGGCTATGTTAATAGCGCTTATCACGAACGGCGGGCACCGGGTCCGCCCCTACCTGAACAAAGACCTCGCTGCTGAAGTGACGGATACATCGCTGCGCCCGAAGCATGTCGCCCTCGTGCGCCAGGGCTTGCTCAAGTGCGTCGAGAAGGGGCCGCCCGCGCCCACGGGAACGGGCCAGACCGCCCAAATCGAAGGCATGACGGTGTTGGGGAAAACCGGGACCGCGCAAGTGGCGGAATTGAAGGCGCGCAAGCCGTATACCGATGTCGGCCTTCCGGTGCCTCGGGGCTTGCTTCATCATGCGTGGTTCGTCGCCGGTGTTCCGGAATTGGATCCACCGATTGCGGTGTGCGTGCTCATCGAACATGGTGAGAGTGGAGGCGATGCCTCCGGCCCCAGAGCCAAGGCAATCATCGAACATTTCTACGCCGGTCGGCAACCCGCACCGGAAGTAGCACTCGCGCACCGAGCGGAATCCACGCCATGAGCATGGCCCAGAAACCCATGACGGATCTGCGGATCGGCGTGTTCCAATACCGCCATGTGCTGCGGCTGGATTGGATGCTTTTGATCCTGGTGGGAATCTTGGCGGCGATTGGGATTATTACCCTGTACAGCGCGGACCGAAGCGCGAGCATCACGCCGCCGTATTACGTTAAGCAAATGAGGTTCCTGTGTGTCGGATTGGTTCTGGCAATAATCGTGGCGTGCATGGATCACCGCTTTCTCGTATCCTTGGCTCCTGTAGGATTCGTTGCGCTCGTCGGCCTGCTGGTTGCGGTACACGTTGCCGGTGAAACCCACAAA
>JAPYPO010000673.1 GCA_029937645.1 Candidatus Hydrogenedentota bacterium | reverse complement strand
GCACACGGCAGCACACAGTTCTACGCACTACCCAACGGCTTCCATACGGTGGAAGGCGTCATGCCGCGCCCCGGCGAATTCAACCTCTACGTCTACGACGAGTGGAAAAAGGCCGTCGGCCCGCGCAATTTCCAAGGCGCGATTTCCGTCGACGGACGCACGCAACATCTTGCGTTGGGCGCACCAGGCGCGGATCACCTGACGGGCTATCTCACGCCGGAATTCCCGGTCGCCATTTCGGTTGAAGCGACAATCGCCGGCACGAAACATTCCGTTGACTTCGTCTTCGAAGGGGTCACGCAGGATCCGGCGCTCGTCGACGACTCGGGCATCGGCCACATGGACCATACGCCGGTCCACCGTGACGACGGCGGCGGCTTCTTCATGGTCGACAATGAGTACCACCATATCGAGGGAACCATGCCGATTCCCGGCCAGTTCCGGCTGTACTTCTATGACGACTTCAAGGATTCGATTGACCCCAGAAATTTCTCGGGTAAGGTCGTAGTCGAAAAAGACTTGCCGAACGGTGACGTCGAGGAAGAAGACTTCGCGTTGCGTCAGGCCCGGAAAGAGGATGACTACCTCTCCACACGCGTACCCGGAAGGCTGCCCTACTCGCTCTATGCCTTGATTGATTTCGCGGGCGTCGAGAAACGCTACGATTTTACGTTTGAAACAGTCACCAAAGAGCCGCTTAAAATTCCTGGATTCCTGGCCGGGGCCAAGACCGCCGCGGATCCCAACCATTCGCACTACCGTCCACCGTTTACCATTCCGAATACACCGGAGGGCATCCTTGCCGAACTCGAGATTCGGGATCAGCAGCTCCTCGCGATGATCGACATCGAGGATTGGTTTGGCTTTTACCGCCCGGCTTTCGATGCGAAGGATTTGGTGGCCGCACTCGCCGCGTTCCAAGACACCCTCAGGCCGCGCCAACGTGGGGATCTAAAGCGGGCTACGCGGATCGTCAACGCGTCTGCTGACTCCATCGATTCCGCCGGCGACTCGCAGAGCATGCCACGCGTCCAGAAAGTCTATGCCGACTTCAAGCGCGGGCTGGAAATGGTTCGTAAAGTCTTCTCGCCTGAGGATGCGTCGAACTAACGCAAAACGACTGACACGAGTCGAGCGCATCCGTTTTCCCATCAGGACAACACATCATTCAGGGAGGGTTTCCGTCATAGGCGGTGGTTCAGGCATGGCCTCTGAACGCCAGTAGACGCCCAAGAGCGCTTGGGAGGGCTCGCTGACTTGCTGAATATCATGCACATTCCACACCGATTCGTCGCAGCGGCGTTCGAAGCGCTGGGCGAAAAACTCGCTTTGCTCAGGCGATTCTGCCGAGACGGCGTAAACACGATAGGCGGGCGGCTCGCTGGGTGATCGAAGCACCACCTGATGGGATACCGCCGCACTCGAAGTCAACCCTTCTTGAGAAAGGAGTATCTGCAATACGTTTTCCGTGAATACCTGCTCTTCGAAGATGCGGTCCATGTAGCGATCCGTTTCGATTTCACGGCCCGTGTCCGTTAAGAAATCAAACAGAATGGCAACCGAAGACTCCAGAGCGAAATGTTCGCGAGAGGTAAGGGCCATCTCGAAAGCTTCCTCGAAAGATGTCTCCGCTGCGTCGTAGTCCCCATCCGTATAGTGGTAGCCGCCCGTGGTCATGAGCGTTCGCCAGTCCTCCGGGTCGATCTGTTGCATCGCTTCCGCGCACGATTTTGCGCGCGTTCCATCCCCCGCAAAGGCGGCGGAAGTCCCCCACTCGAAATGGATCGCCATCAAATCGGCCTCGGGGCAATTCAGCGCGCGGGTGTAGGCTTGTTCGGCCACTTCAAAGTTTTCGACGCTCCATTCGAGTTGGGCGAGCGCACACCACGAAGTGAAATTCTCCCCATCCAGATCCACGGCGCGAAGAATCAATTCGCGGGCTTCGTCGTTTTCGCCCATCAGCGAGAGCATCATCCCTTTGCCCAGAAAAGCGTCGGCCCATTCAGGGCAGCGCTCAACCGCCTCCCCATAGACCTCGATGGCGTCTTCAATACGCCCGCTGTTTGCGTACAGGGCCGCGAGCCGACAC
>JAPYPO010000672.1 GCA_029937645.1 Candidatus Hydrogenedentota bacterium | reverse complement strand
ACGATACTCACGAAATTGAAAATCTCGCGGCCCGTGAGGATCACCAGGATCGCCTGAAACGGATGCAACAGAAAATACGCGCGGCTCAAAAGCAGACAAAGGACCCGTGGATTGTTAAGTGGCGACACGAGTAGCCGCTGCTCCGATCCGGATCTCGCTCCGCTACGACCGAGTTTCCCTGTGAGAGCCGCCTTTCAGGTTGGCGCTCTCTCCCGAATTGACAGGGTTAGCCGTAGATCGGTAGAGTTGAGAATCGATTCTATTCTGCGATCCGGGTGCCTATGTGCCTCGCTCGTCAGGCGGCGAGTAGATTGCCGCGTTTCTACCACGCCTCGTGCATCGAGATAGTCCCGATGGTGAAACCGGTGCAATCGATATGGGGCGAATTCAGCACGTTACGGAGGGAACGAAATGTTCCGAAAGTTGACCCGCTTCATAATTAATCCATTTCGGATCGTGACAACATGTTTGTTGTTCCGAAATATTCGGATGTTGTATATGCTCCCATCGTTCACCGACAAAGTGGAGCGCTGTCCGGTATGCGAGGCTGCCGGTGTACACGAATTCACGAACCGCTATACCCCCTTGGATCGGTGTACAGACTGTGGTCATGTTTACAGTCGAAAGGCCCCGAAAAAGCGAATCATGCAACTCGTTTACAAAGGGTATGGCTACTGGAAGAGAGACAAGGGCCATCAGGGCATAGACAAGGTAGAATACAGCCCGCAGTGGGATGCCTTTCTGCAAGATCGCCTCAATATTGCGACGAAAACCGGTGTGCTCAATGGAAAAAAAGGCCTAAAGATTTTCGAAATCGGGTGCTCCGAAGGGATGTTGTTGCACGAACTGAAGAAGTTGGGCCACCAAGCCGAAGGCTGTGATATGAACGCTGCCACGGCCCAGGAAGGAATGAAGACCTTGGCGGTAAAGATTCATACCGAAATGTTTGAGGATTTACCGTTGAAGGAAGACCATTATGACGCCGTACTTTCTTTTCATACCGTTGAGCACCTGCCTAGTCCAGATTCCGTGTTGAAAAAAATCGCTCAAACCCTGAAATCAGACGGCGCCGTATTGATTGAAGTTCCATGCGGCCCTGATGAATACACCAATACGGACCACCTGCAATTCTTTTGCACTGAATCGCTACGCCGCTTCATAGGGAATCGCTTTGAGGAGGTCCAAATCTTCGACAACACCTACACGACCCAAAGTGGGGCCGTGATGGGTTCGCTGTATGGTTGTGGACGCTGTCCGAAAGGGTAGCGTCTTGAATCGTATTGGGTTCCGCATCCATCGTATCAAGCAGACTAGAATACATAGGAGGTCCGTCATGAAGTTTCTCGGAACAATTTTTATAGCAAGTCTCATCGCGGCGCTGAGCGCGTCGGCCGATCCCGGCGAAGGCCCGGATCGCAAAGCCCTGTTCGGCGAGCTGCACTTGCACACTACATGGTCGTTCGACGCGTATTACAATGGCACGCGGAGAACGCCGGACGATGCCTACGAATTCGCCAAGGGAACGCCCAAGAAACATTCGAACGGCCAAACCTTCCAGATTCAAAAACCGTTGGATTTCATGGCCGTTACGGACCATGGAATCTTCTTAGGTGTATATGCAAGGATGGGCGATCCCACGCATCCGCTTTCGAAGCTCCCTATTGCCAAGATGGTTACTAGCAGCGAAAAGGGGGCAGGCGCAAAAGCCTTCGGCCAGATGCTCAGGGCACGCCGGTCGCCCACGATGGAGGGGTTGGATACACCGGAAACCCGCAAAGAAGTGTGGGACCTTAATATCGCCACAGCGAACCGGCACAACGATCCGGGAAAGTTTACGGCCTTCATCGCGTACGAGTGGGGCGGCGGGCGCGATGGCAAGAACTTACACCGCAACGTCATCTTCAAAGGCGATACGGCGCCACCGATTTATACTTCTCTTGAATCCGGTAAGCCCGAAGACTTGTGGGCCTGGATGGAGGGAATACGCAAAGACGGACATACGGTCCTGGCGATTCCGCACAACTTGAATCTTTCAGACGGAGCCGGTTATGAAACTCAAGACAGTTGGGGCAATGCACTAACGCCCGATTACG
>JAPYPO010000671.1 GCA_029937645.1 Candidatus Hydrogenedentota bacterium | reverse complement strand
AGGCTACCTGACATCCCGCAGCTCGCGAGTACGCTCGCCCTCCCGGGGTGTTCCCCCAGCAATTTCCCGCGTAGCGGGTTTTGACTCGCAATGACAGGAAGCGTGGTTTTTCTAGCACCAACAGGCTGGAGGCTGTTCTCGATCCTATGGTGCTCTGTGGGATCGAGAAGATGTCTTACTGGATTTCATAGTGAGGCGGTGCAATATTCGGGTTAGTTTTCGGTTGGCGCCGCCGTGTGCACTGCCGCTTGGTCAAAGAGTTCGGCGCAACGTCCCCATGCCATCTGCTTTAGGAGTATCGACACGATGTTGCAGTCTTCTTCGATGAAGACACGGTGCGCCAGTTCGGATAGCTCTTCCCAGGAAAATGTCAGCGCCCGGGCGGGCACCAGAACTCGAACGGTGGCCGTGCGGTGTTTATCCTGTGTAAATTGTTGAATTTCGCCAAGGAGACTGGGGCCTGGGACTACCTCGGTTTCGAACCCCGTCCGGATGACTTCCACGCTGCCATCGAGGAGCAGACAGTCACCGGTATCGTCGCGGCACCCTTCGATGTAGAGTTCTTTCCCTTCTTCTAAGGAGCGGACCGTGGAAATCCAGAGGACAATCATGGCAAAGCGGTCCCTGAGCTTAGGGGGCAGTGCGTCCAGGAAAGGCGCCGCAAGAATACGGGTACGCAATACAGTCAGTTCGTCTGTGGATCGCACCGTTCTGTCTCCAGACGATGATTCGGCGGTGTCCATGTATTCAAGCGCTCCTTCCCACTCGGGATTGCAGCCTAGATAAATGCTACCAGAGAAGCAGGGCGTGAGTCGATCTCGTTGCCTTGGCTGCGGCAGCCTGGAGAGGCGGGGCCTTCCGTCGTTCATCCATTTGAATCGGAAGCGGGTGTTCAATTAACTTAGTGTCGAGTGTCATCGAATGCTCCCCGGTCGACATAGAAGATATCCTGGGTGACCCCATTAAACAGCGGCGCCTGAGGGAGGGCGTCCTTCTTGCAACAAGTTTAGGGAATCGTATGGAATTACAGGAATTAGAAAAACGCCTTGGGCCCTTTTGCCAAGCCATGTATGCCGACAAATCGGCGCGCGTATCCAACGTCTACAATATGCCGGGGCACGCCGGTTTTTCCTACGGGTACACCGTGGATTCGGGTGCAGTCTCGGAAGAATGGTATATTCGCCTGCCGCCGCCCAATGTGAATTGGAAGGGAACCGCGGATGTCCTGCGGCAAGTTGAGGCCTTGAACGCGTTGGACGGCACGTCCGTCCCCCACTGTTCCGTAAAGTGGTCCGGCGACGATCTCCAGTGGTTTGAACGACCATATTTCGTCGTGCCCAAATTGGAGGGCGACGTAGCGGACTCAGGAGCCGATGGTTGGGTCGCGAAGCTTCCCGTTGAGACGCGGCATTCGATGGCGGTGCAAGCGATGACGGCCATGGCCGGGATTCATAGGGTCGACTGGAAGACGAAGACGCCCTACCTTGGGGAGCCCGTATCCTTCGAGGAGGACGTGACCCGGTGGGACAGGTTTTACGAGAAGTCTGCGGAACCGCAGCGGCTTCGGCGGACGCCGGAAGTTCGGGAGGCTTTGCTGAAAGGGATTCCGAAGGCCGCGCCGATTGGCATATTCCACGGGGACTTACAGTGGGCTAATATTTTCTATTCCAAGACGGGCACCTTGCTCGCCGTGATTGATTGGGAATTGGTGGGGATCGGGGCGACCTTGAATGATGTAGGCTGGATGGCCATATTCAATGATAAGGAGGCGTGGCCGTCGGAGCGTGCCTACGGTGTTATGCCGAATGCCGACGAACTTATCGAGATGTATGCCAGCGCCTACGACGGGGATCTTCCGGACGTGAATTGGTATCGCGCGCTGGCCGCGTACAAATTCGCCATCATCACGGGCTTCAATCTCTATCTTCATCGTAGTGGAAAACGGACGGATGAAAAGTGGGAACGTATGGGGCCCGCAGCGGAAACGTTAATGGACCGCGCCGCAGAGTTGCTGCGCACGCAACGCGATTAAGTCGGCTCTGTGTGGATCCCACCATGCGACGTTTCACAGACCGCCAACAAGGGCGAACGACGCGTT
>JAPYPO010000670.1 GCA_029937645.1 Candidatus Hydrogenedentota bacterium | reverse complement strand
GTCCCAAGTCGAATGCTGTGGCCCAAAAATTGCCATGGCCCTCATCCCCTTCCTGGAAGGCTCCTATCACGTCATTCAGCACAAGCCCGCCCTAGAAAGCCTGGGCATGGCCGCGTTGTCCGTGATCTTTACCGCCTGGACCCTTCGACGGCGAAACAGCTTATTGCCCTTCCTAGTCCACGTACTCATCGAGATCGAACTTGTCGTCTATCTCTTCTTCGCCGGATAATTTCTCCAAGCTCCCCGCATTTTTAGGCGAATCACGCGAACCTCCGGGAAGTGCCACCGCACCTCCACAATGTGCTATTATTCCCTTAAACCACCCGGGTTTCGGGTGAATCATAGGCGCTTGCTCCTCCCCTCCCCATGCAGCAATTCGACGAAGAATTAGTATCCGGAAGCGTAACGCGATCGGTCTGGAAACTGGCCTGGCCCTTCGTGGGCACCCAAGTCGCGCGGGGCCTTAACCTGCTCATAGCATTAAGCCTCGTCGGCCACCACAAGGGAGTCGGCGGAGGGGAAATAGGCGTTGCGGCCCTGGGCGTCGCCTGGCAACTCTTCTTCCTTTTCATCATTATGTTCGTCGCGTTGCTTCAGGGCATGGCCATCCTGATCGCGCGCTACACCGGACGCCAAGACAGCGAAGCGCTCAGCCGCCTCGTATACGAAACCGTTAAGGCCACCTTTGTCTTCGTCGTCTTTTTCTTGGTGCCTCTGGGTTATTTCCTAGCTCCGTGGGCGGTCAATTTGATGAACACGGCGCCCGAGGTCAAGGAGCTCGCGCTGCCTTTCCTCCGAATCGTCCTAATCGGGGGTGCCCCACTGTTGCTGCTCCTCCTGGTGAACCGCGCCTTTCAGGCCACCGGCGATGTGCGCGTCCCGCTGATATTGGGTCTCGTCTCAACCGTATGCAATATCTGCGTCAACATTCTCTTGATTTCCGTGTTCGATATGGGAGTGCTGGGCGCGGCCTGGGGCTTCATCGCGGGGCCCGTGCCGAGCTTCTGCATCGCGATTTTCCTCATCCATCGCAAGAAGATGGTGATTCGTTTTCCGAAACGGCTTACCATAGGATTAGACCTCGGCGTCATCCGATCGGTGCTCCGTATCGGCCTGCCCACCGGCATCATGTCCTTTCTAATGACCTTCGTCGGCGTGACCATGCTCTCCATGCTGGGGACGCTCGATGATAGCGCGGCGGCGCAAGCTGCGTATACCATCGGCTATATCCAACTATTCGCTTTCTCCAACTGGGTCGGGTTTAGCTTGAGCGCGGCGTCTAACACACTCGTCGGACAGAATATGGGGGCGGGGAAAGCCTCACGTGGCAAGCGTTGTGTGTACACGGCGGCACTTTGGGGCCTGCTCTGGTCTATCATTTTGGGGACGCTATTCTGGTTCATTCCCTCAACCCTGCTAAGCATCTTCGCCATGGCAGATGGAACCGTCGAAATCATCGCGACCGAGCTCCTGCGATTCCTAGCCTTCGCCAGCCTATTTACCGTCGTGGCGCAAACCTTCTTTGGCGGCCTCATGGGAGCGGGCGATACGAAGTCACCCATGTTGATCATTTTGCTTACACACGTATTTATCCTTATTGGATATTGTTCCATCAACATGTATCTCGGCACCTTTACAGCCACCACCGTTTGGACCGCCCTCTTATTGGCTGCCGCCGCTCGATTCGTTTTGGCCACCGCCGTGTTCACCCGAGGCCGGTGGCGGCACATTAAAGTGGAACTCGAAGGTCAGAACACAGGCGAACCCGTCGAACAGAAGCGCTGAGGCGCTAAGCGATTCCGGTTAGAGTGGGGGGGAGGAAGTTCTGCCAGTACATTGGTTCATAAAGAAGCCAACTTATGCGCGCTCAGAGAATCCACCTTTTCTGTCATTGCGAGTCAGAACCCGCTTCGCGGGAAATTGGGATAAGGACAAAAGCGAGAACCGGGTGGCACCTTCAAACTTGTTTGGAGGTGAAGTTATCCTCGTAAGTCCCCACCTCCAAACGAGTTTGAAGGTGCCACCCAAGACTGTGAAAATTTATGTCCTTAACCGAGATTACCCATATGGACCCGTCGGCGACCGGAGCCAATGAGATTG
>JAPYPO010000669.1 GCA_029937645.1 Candidatus Hydrogenedentota bacterium | reverse complement strand
GATCTTGGGAACCGCTCATGACATAGACCATGCCGAAGCCAAGCAGCGGACTGGGGATGGCTTCACGCGTCAGGCCACTCGCGTGCCAAACGATGTCGCCCGTCTCCACGTCGTAGGCGCGCACGGCGTTTACCGCGACAACGATGGCCTGGGGACGGCCGTCAACCGTGGCGATAACCGGCGTGGGCCAACAGGTCTTTTCGTCGCGGTCCTTTTCCCAGCGTTTTTCGCCGGTCAACTTGTTGAAGGCCCAAATCTTGGATTGGCCTCCGTGGTCGCCCACCACAATAATCGTGTCGCCCGCGATGACGGGAGAACTTCCTTCGCCGAAACCGCGGAAGGTGAGCATCTCCATCAAATCGACCGACCACTTTATCGTGCCGTCCATACGCAGGCAATGGAGCCCGCGCGAACCGAAGCCGGCCCAAATATACTCACCATCCGTGACGGGCGAGTAGGGAGAGAAGCCCGTGTCCGGATGGTGGCCTTCATGGGGAATCGCCTCCGCGACGGTGGTCGACCACAGGGTACGGCCATCTTCGCGGCTAAGGCAGACGACGTTAAACCGGTACGGTACCGTCGGCATCTTCGTAAAAATCTCGCGGTTCGAAGTCTTCGAGGGACGCGTTCGCCGGTCCTCTGCGGTTGGCTCCGATGACAAGAAAATGATCCGATCACCCCATACCACCGGCGTCGAATTATCCGTATCCGGCACCGAAACCTTCCACTTCACATGCTCCGTCTCGCTCCACGTGAGCGGCGGATTTCCATCCACGGAAATCCCGTCAAAATTCGGGCCGCGCCACGTAGGCCAATGGTCGTCAGCCTCCGCACCGAACACGCTTACCGAGAAACCACATGCGCCTACCGAGAAAACACATGCGAGCAGCAAGCCCACGCACCGCCCTACAAACTGCGAATACATTTCTGAAACCTCTCCATTGAAATTCTTGTCTCGGCGCATTATCTTGCGGACCGGTGCGGAGAATCAAGAATTCGCGAGATTGAGATTCCTTCCGCGAGCGATGCTCATTCGGAGCGGCCTGCGCGTGAATCAACTATGGATAGGCTTTGGCGGTTCTTTCGGGTCAAGCCCGATCCCGCTGTCGCGATGAAAGTCACGGGAGTTTGGATCAGGGGAAGCGCTGTTGACTCAGGGGCCTCGTTCGGCTATCGTCCGCTTTTCATTTTGGCCCCAGCGCCCAGTCACCTTCGGGAGTAAACACCATGCGGTCTCCATTCACATACGGTGTCTCAACCTTGCTCCTTGCGGCACTCGCCGGTTGCGCCACAACATAAAATAGCGCACCCGCCTTGAACATGGCCAGCATGAAAACCTCGGTCGGCGACGACCAACGCGGCGCGATGGTCTACCTCCCCGAAAACTACGACCCAGGCCACGCGTGGCCTCTCATCGTATTTCTTCACGGCGCGGGCGAACGAGGAAACGACGGCGTCAAACAGACCACCGTAGGCCTACCCGCCGCCATCAAGAAAAACCCCGAGCGCTTCCCGTGCCTTGTCCTGATGCCCCAATGCGCCTCGGGCGATAATTGGTGGAGCGCGACAGCGAAGAGCCACATTGACAAGGCCATCGAGCACACATTCGAATCGTACAACGTAGACCGAACGCGCATTTCGCTCACAGGCCTATCGTTGGGAGGCTTTGGGGCCTTCGCCTACGGCGCGGATCACCCCGAGCTGTTCTCCGCCATCATGCCCGTTTGCGGCGGTGGCATCGCTCGAGATGCGGCCACCATCGCAAAATTGGCTACGACCCCCATGCGCGTGTTTCACGGAGCCGACGACTCCGTCGTATCGCCACGGATGTCTCGCGATATGGTGGCTGCCATCACGGCCGCAGGCGGCACCATCCAGTACACCGAATACCCGGACACCAAGCACAACTCCTGGGACCAAGCCTACGGCGACCCCGAAGCCATAGCGTGGCTCCTCGCCCAACGGAGTAAGTAGCGTATTGGTTCACAATTGACCCGATTTATATTGTCGTTGCGAGTCAGAACCGGCTTCGCGGGAAATTGCTGGAGGAGCACCTCGGGAGGGCGAGCGTACTCGCGAGCTGCAGGCTATCTGGCATAC